>JAENXM010000026.1 GCA_016649525.1 Actinomycetota bacterium | reverse complement strand
TTTCTCCCCGGGGTAGAACCTCAGATTCTCGAGGAGAATCACCTTGTCCTTGTTCTTGTTGATAGCCTTCAGGACGCCGGGGCCCACGCACTCCTTGAGATAGACTACCGGCTTATCGAGGTCCTCCTGCAGCTTCTTGGCGACAGGAGCCATGCGAAGACTCTCGACCACCTTGCCTTTCGGGCGCCCGAGATGGGACATCAGGATGGGCCTGGCGTCGTGTTCCAGCAGGTAGTTTATCGTGGGTAGAGCCGCTTTTATCCTGTTGTCGTCGGCGACGTTTCGGTCCTTGTCGAGCGGGACGTTGAAATCGACCCTGACCAGGACCTTTTTCCCCTTTACGTCGATGTCTCTTATCGATTTTTTCGGTTGATTCATTATGGTACCATCAGCATCCTAGACGAATTTCATAAGGTCCACGACACGGTTCGAGTACCCCCACTCGTTATCGTACCATGAGACGACTTTGACAAAGCTCCCCATCACCATGGTCGAAAGAGCGTCGAATATCGAAGAGTAACTGTTCCCCACGACGTCCATGCTTACGATCGGGTCCTCCGTATACGCAAGGATTC
Organism: Actinomycetota bacterium; assembly: GCA_016649525.1. Lineage (GTDB taxonomy): Bacteria > Actinomycetota > Geothermincolia > Fen-727 > Anoxymicrobiaceae > JAENXM01. The sequence goes on along the minus strand of JAENXM010000026.1, from coordinate 11,980 downwards.
CCTTCATGCGGCCCGTATCCGCTGCTTTCATCATCGAGCTGTTAACTTCTTCTTTCGTAACCTCCCTTGACAGTATCGCCACGAGGTCCACAACCGAGCCATCGAATGTCGGTACTCGCATCGCGACCCCATCCAGCTTTCCCTTCATCTCTGGTATTACCAGACCGGTCGCCCTGGCTGCTCCCGTTGATGTGGGGATTATCGACATTGCGGCGGCACGCGCGCGACGGAGATCTTTGTGGCAGGCATCGAGTATTACCTGGTCGTTCGTGTAGGCGTGGATCGTGGTCATGAAACCTTTCTCCACACCGAAATTATCTATCAGCACTTTGACGACCGGAACGAGCGCGTTGGTTGTGCAAGAGGCGTTTGATATTATTCTGTGTTCCTCCTTGTCGTACATATCCTCGTTCACGCCCAGCACCATGGTGATGTCCGGGTCCGTCGCTGGAGCCGTGATTATCACCTTGTCAGCCCCGGCATCCAGGTGTTTCTGCGCCGCATCCCTCTTTGTGAAAAGACCGGTCGACTCGATGGCTATCTTCACTCCCATGTCTTTCCAGGGCAGCTTTCCCGGGTCTCTTTCCGAAAGGACTGCAATCTTTTTGCCATCGAAAATCAGCGAGCCATCGGATGAGCTGACCTCTCCTCTAAAGCCCCCGTGAACCGAGTCGTATTTGAAAAGGTGTGCCAGCGCGGACGCGTCCGCCAGGTCGTTTACGGCGACGATGTCTATTCCAGGGTCTCCGATCGCGGCGCGTGCTACGAGCCTTCCTATCCTTCCGAAACCGTTAATCCCGACTTTTACCGCCATGAGAAACACCCCTTTCGCAGAATTCTAAAAAGACAGGTTTATTATGCCAGAAATTCAGACCCACATGCTAAGAAATAAAAGACACCCGCATCAGAGGGTGCCGTATTTTTGTTTTTAGTTACGTATTTTCTGGTCTGAATAACCGCCTGTTGTGTCTGTACCCTCACCTCTGTTGTGCCAGTACATCGCCCTTTCCACCACTATCTTATGGCCTGCAGTCTGGAATGTGATCATGACTGCGGCCCACCCTTTATATTCCCCTGTCTGCCATGTTGAAGGACCGGCGTGAGTTCGCGAGGGTCGTCTCGGTGAAGGCAGGTTGCCCACACCATTGGGTGTGAGGTAGGAGACATGCACCTCGACAGGTACCGAGTTGGGGTTCTGTACGAGCACCCGTCATTCCACACAATCATCTTCCCAGGTCCGAGGTTATTCGAATCCCCCAGGCCTCTGTACACGACTTTCCTCCAATGCCGCCCGGAGGGCGTATCTTTCGTATTTCCATACCTGGCACCCCTGGGTTCCAACGGTAAGCTTCAAGATATCAAGATTAGCGTTTGAGATCCCCGAAGCCTTCCTGGGGTGTTATCTTGGTGAACTTTGTGAGTCCTGATTCCACCGTCGGACTTGTGACCGTTGGAACTGCAGCAATTGCTGGGATTGCTACCGCTAAGGCGAACATAGCCACTAGCGCTACACTCAAGATAATAGAGCTCCGCTTTCTTGTGCCCATCGTTTCCCCCTTCTGATATGTCGCGTTCATGGGATGTGCAAATCGCGCCGTGGAATAATACAACGCACTGGCTAATCCGGCGCCAAGTTAATGGTTTTCGCACCACCTTCGCGGAAACAAAAACTCTCAGGACAAAAAGCCCTTTTGTTCCCCCAGGGAATATCCACAGGATTATAACGTAAATGGTACCTGTCCAGTCACGGTTGGCACATCGGTAGAAAGAATGATTTTACAGGTCAATCAACACTGGAGGTAAGCGATTCTAGCCTGCGCATCCTTCCCTGGACGGTCGCCTTGGAGACTGGTGTGTTCAGGAGCATGCCCAGTTCGGCCAGAGACGCCTGCGGATAGGTCAAACGCGCCTCCGCCAGCTCGATCAACTTGGGATTCGCCATCTCTAAAAGACCCAGCGCCTTTATCTCCTTTATAGCCTCCCGCTGCCGCAAAGACGCCTCGGACAACCTCCTTGCGTTCGATGTGTCACAGTTAACCAGCCTGTTGACTCTGTTGCGGGTGCTGTTCATTATCGTCTGGCTTTCCCACTCGAGGTGAGTGCTGTGCGCCCCGGTTATCGCAAGGAAATCCGATATCTGCTCGCGTTTCTTCAAGTACAGCACCCACTGGTTGCGCCTTTTGCGAATTCCCGGTCTCAAACCCTTTTTATTGAATAATTCTTCACATGCCAGTGCGGCAGCCTTTGAAGATAAGGATATCTCGAAGTCGGCCAGACCGTACGGTTCGCTTATGTATCCACCTCCGAGGAAGGCTCCCCTCAATACCGCAGCCAAACAGCACTCCCTGCCGGCGAGACGCTTGGGAACCCAGGGTTCCGGCGACAGGCTTGAATCCAGGACTCCCAGCTCGTTGAGCATCTGGTGGAACCCGGGCTGCTCGGTGACCTCAAGCTTGTATACATTGCCCTTCCGGGGCGAACTGCGTTCAACCTTGACCATCGAGGTCTCAACGTCGAAGAGAGAATGCATAAGGGTGTAGATCTTACGGGCCGTGTATGCGCTGGAGCTCTCGGTCACCAGGAAATTCCCCTCACGCCCACGTACCCCGTATTTGCCGTCCATATGCAGGAGAGCCGATAACTCCGCGAGTTGACAGCAGCGACGGTTGCCCTTGTAGTGCGCCAGTTCCTCTTTGGCTTTCTGGAGAGTGCTGGTCATCTCTTGTCTATGTCTCGGTGCGTAACCGCTACCTGGAAGCCGTCACTGGTGAGACTGCTCGCAAGCTCGTTAGCGATGACTATCGAGCGGTGTTTTCCACCCGTACATCCGACGCCAATTGTCAGGTGATACTTTCTCTCGAATTGGTACAGGGGGATCAGCGATTCAATCAGGTCAACGAAGCTTCTCACGAATTCCTTTGCGCTTTCGAAGTCCATAATATAATCAACTACCATGCTATCGAGTCCATTGAGATCCTTGAGCTCCTCGACCCAGTAGGGATTCGGGAGGAACCTCAGGTCGATTATGATGTCCGCGTCGAGCGGGAGGCCGAACTTGTAGCCGAACGAGATCAAAGCTAGCTTCACGGTATCGGCTGCAACAGTGTCAGGGACGGCGGCCTTCAGCCTGTCGCGCAGCTCGTAAATGTTCAGGTCCGAGGTGTCTATGACGATATCCGCGATTTCGAACAGTTTTTCAAGCAGTTTCCTTTCTTCGGAAATCGTATCTATGACTCTCAAGCCTTCGCTTCCAAGGGGGTGGATGCGCCGCGTCTCGGAAAACCTTCTTACCAGAACGTCGTCAGAGGCATCCAGGAAAATGATCCTGTACTGGATATCTTTTTTCCTGAGCTCTTTGAGCGCGGAGTAGAGGGTTTCAAAAGAACCACCGCCCCGTATATCCATCACGAGGGCGATGCGTTCCAGAGACTCACCGCGAAGCATCGATAGGTCAGCGACATCAGGAAGCAGAGAGGCTGGAAGGTTGTCGATAGAGTAGAAGCCGAGGTCTTCCAGGCACTTGAGAGCTTCGGTCTTACCCGCGCCCGACATCCCGGTGACTATCATGATATCCATCTACAACCCCTTTCCTCCTCGCTCTATCTCGAGGAGCCATTCTTTCCAGTCTGTACCCTGCCCGAACCCGCCGAGAGACCCGTCCTTATTTATAACCCTGTGACAGGGAATCATCAGAGGTACCGGGTTTCGACCGAGTGCCTGACCCACCGCCCGAGCCGCGCCTGGCTTCCCTATCCTCCTGGCAACCCAACAGTAACTCCTGGTCTCGCCCCAGGATATCTCCATCGCGGCATCGAGCACTCGTCGCGTGAAGACGGTCTGTCCCTCGAGTTTTACATACGTGCTTACAGCGGGATGCTTGCCCTGGAACATCGATTGGAGGTAAGCCGCTGCGTCCGCAATCCATCGTGATTCCTCGGGTCCCAACCTCCGATTGATACTTATATCGACGATGGACTTTATCCTGCCGTTCTTTGCCTTTTCCAGTGGAGGCAGTACAAGTCTTTTTATACCTCTGTCAGTCACCTGTACGCGGAATACGGCTGAACCCAAACGTATTGCCGCATCCGGACTATCTGTTTCAGTATCCACCACTGCCCCCCGCTTCCTTCCGCCTCTTCGCGGCCTCGAAGACGGCCAGCGCAACATCATCCGGGATCGACGGAACCTCCTCTATCTCAGAAAGCGCCGCCTCTTCGAGCTTCCTCGGCGAGTCGAAATGCTTGATCAGGGTCTTCTTTCGCTTCTCGCCCACGCCCGAAATCTGGTCAAGCCATGAGCTCGCCGTGCCCTTCTCCATGAGGGACCTGTGGTAAGTCACCGCCACGCGGTGCGCCTCGTCCCTTAAGCGCTGCATGAGGAAGAGAGCCTCTGAGTTCCTGGGGAGAACGATCGATTCGCGTTGGTCCGGCCTGTAGAGCTCCTCGAACCGTTTCGCCAGTGCTGCGACCTCCACCCCGTCTATCCCGAGGACTTTCAGAACCTCCACGCCGGAACCGAGCTGACCCTTGCCACCGTCGAGTAGTATGAGGTCCGGCTTTACCGCGAAGCCTGTTTTCGAAGGGGGAACCTTACTTGATGCGGTCTGTTCATTCTCCTTCTGGTACCTCTTGAACCTGCGATAAAGGACTTCCTTCATCATCCCGACATCATCGATCCCCGCGGTGAACTTTATGGAGAACTTCCTGTAGTTCCGCCTGTCCGGGAGACCTTCGGTAAAGACCACCATCGAGCCTACAGATGCCGATCCCGCGAGTGTCGAGATATCGTAGCATTCGATACGAAGCGGATACCGGTCGAGGCCGAGATGTCTTGAAAGTTCCTCGAGCGCCAGATCGACACGAGCCTTGTCCTGTGCTCTTGATATCTTGAAGCCCTCGAGAGCGAGCTTGGCGTTCGAGCTCGCCAGCGAGAGTTCCTCGAGTTTTTTTCCCCGCCGGGGTACGCGTAACTTGACGTTCCCTCCCCTCTGTGATGACAACCAGTCCTCTAAAGCACTGTCCTTCTCCGGGAAAGCCGATAGCAGTATCTGTTCGGGAATGGAGCCCGCCTGGTCGTAATAGCGCTTCACGAACTCCATCAAAAGCTCGCTTTCCGGCAGGTAGTCTGCGAGGTCTGTGAAGAACGAAAGGTTGCCGATGTAGACTCCCTCACGGTTCTGCGCAACTACAAAGCAGGCCTGGGTCTCGTCCCTGTAAACCCCCACCAGGTCGTAGTCGATGTCTGATGACGAAGGATGCCAGTGATGACTCAGAACCTTGTTCGCTGATTCGATCCGGTTTCGAAGGCGGGCAGCCAGCTCGTACTCCTGCTTGGCAGCAGCTTCGCACATGGCTGTATCCAGGTTCTTAATCACCTCCTTATGCCTGCCCTCGAGGAAGTCGCAGAAGAACCTTACATGACGGTTGTATTCTTCCGGGCTCACCAATCCGGTACACGGACCCAGACACATCTCCATCTGGTAGTAGAGGCAGGGGGACTTTCCTTTCTGTCCGGGCTCCTTGCCCGTGCAGTGCCTGAGCGGGAATACCTTGCGCATAAGACGAAGGGTATTCCTGGCGGCCCTCACGCTCACGTAAGGCCCGTAATACTTCGTCCCCCTTACGCGTTTACCTCGCACCAGTTCAACACGAGGGAACTCGTCCGATACCGTTACATCGATATACGGGTAGCTCTTGTCGTCGCGTAGGATCACGTTGAAACGTGGTTTGTGCTTCTTTATCAGGGTAGACTCGAGGATCAGTGCTTCGACCTCGTTTTTGCATACAGTAACCTCCAGTTCGGCGATTTCCCGTCGAAGCTGCTCGCCCCTCTCGCCCTCTCCCGGTGATGTCTGGAAATATGACCGCACCCTGCCGCGAAGGGATTTTGCCTTCCCCACGTATATGACCTCTCCTTTTTCATCGCGGAAAAGGTAGACACCGGGTCTTTGAGGAAGGGTTACAAGCTTCGCCTTCACGTCTTTGCTCAACGTTATTTCCTCTTGCCAGGAGGCCTTTTAATTACTTTCGCGAGATATCTGCCGGTGTACGAATTCCCGTTCGATACAACCTGTTCTGGAGTGCCGGTAGCGACCACCTCGCCGCCCTTGTCTCCTCCTTCAGGTCCGAGGTCTATGACGTAGTCCGCCACCTTTATGACGTCCATGTTGTGCTCGACCACAACCACCGTATTGCCTCCCTCGACAATGCGGTTAAGGACGTTTATCAGCTTGTTTATATCATCGAAGTGAAGCCCGGTAGTCGGCTCGTCCAGCAGGTAAAGCGTGCGTCCGGTCGGCCGTTTTCCCAGCTCACGGGCCAGTTTGATCCTCTGGGCCTCGCCTCCCGACAGAGTCGGTGCTGGCTGCCCGAGTCTTATGTAACCCAGTCCGACGTCCGTGAGTATCTGCAACTGCCGCTTTATCTGAGGTATGTTCTCGAAGAGGCTCATGGCCTCCTCCACGGTCATATCCAGCACTTCTATTATGTTCTTACCCTTATATTTGACCTCTAGCGTCTCGCGGTTATAGCGCGCGCTCTTGCAGACCTCGCACGCGATGTAGACATCGGGGAGGAAGTGCATCTCTATCTTCACCATCCCCTCCCCCTTGCAGGCCTCGCATCTACCGCCGCTCACGTTGAAGCTGAAGCGACCGGGCTTATAACCTCTTACCTTTGCCTGCTGGGTGCTTGCGAATATAGCGCGCATGTTATCGAATACCTTGGTGTACGTTGCGGGGTTCGACCTGGGCGTCCGGCCTATCGCCGACTGGTCTATGTTAACGACCTTGTCTATCTCCTCAACTCCGTCAATCCTCTTGTGACGCCCCGGCGGGACACGCGAGGAAGCGAGTTTTCTCCTCAAACCCCGGTAAAGTATCTCGCTCACAAGGGTGCTCTTCCCCGAACCGCTGACTCCCGTGACGCAGCAAAAAAGACCGAGCGGGAATTCTACGTCTATGTCCTTCAGGTTGTGCTCTCTTGCTCCCCTTACCACAAGGGACCTGCCTGAAACGCCCTTTCTCTCAGCAGGCAGGGGTATCTCGAGTTCACCTGAGAGATAGCGACCCGTGATGGACTTTCTTGCCCTTATGAGGTCATCTACACCTCCGGTGGCCACAATGTCGCCCCCGTGTATCCCGGCTCCCGGGCCTATGTCCACCAGGAAGTCGGCAGCCCTGATCGTGCCCTCATCGTGCTCCACCACGATCACAGTGTTACCCAGGTCGCGGAGCCTCAGGAGGGTCTTGATAAGGCGGTTGTTGTCCCTTTTGTGGAGCCCTACGCTCGGTTCATCCAGTATGTAGACGACACCCACGAGCCCGGAGCCTATCTGCGTCGCGAGGCGGATCCTCTGTGACTCGCCGCCGGCAAGTGTGTTAGCGTAGCGGGACAGGGTGAGGTAGTCGAGACCGACATCGACCAGGAACTGCATCCTCGCTAGAAGCTCTTTCGTCAAGCGCGAGGCGATCTCCCTCCTCCTCGCATCGAGCTTCAACTTTTTGACGAAATCGATCCCGCTCTCTATCGTCATGTCGCAGAGCTGGGCTATGGAAAGACCACCCACGGTCACCGCGAGGCTCTCCGGACGAAGCCTCGCACCCCCGCAGCCAGGACACGGTTTTATGCTCATGAATGATCCGATGCGCATCCTTGCGTAGTCGGATTCGGTTTCCCGGTACCTCCGCTCAAGAGTGGGTATGACGCCTTCGTACTGAGTGTAGTATGTCCTCCTGCGCCCGTTTATCCCGTAATGCTCTACCAGTAACTCCTCGTCTCCGGAGCCGTACAGGACGAGGTCTTGGACACCTTTGTTCAGCTTCTTGTAGGGGGTAGTCAGGTCGAACCCGTAGTTGTCACCAAGCGCCTGGAGCACGCTGTAGAAATGGGTCTGGCTGGTGGATTCCCACGGGGCGACGGCGCCGTCTATAAGGCTGCGGTTGGGGTCGGGGACGACGAGCTCCGGGTCTATCTCCTGGTGGTATCCAAGGCCGCCGCATGCCTTGCATGCGCCGTATGGGCTGTTGAACGAGAACATGCGAGGGCTGATCTCGGGGAAGCTTATTCCGCAGTGGACACATGCGAACTCCTCGCTGTAAAGATTCCTCGTCCCGTCGCCTTCCTGTATCGCCACCATGCCTTCCCCCAGCTGCAGGGCGGCTTCCACCGATTCGGCCACGCGGCCTCTCACGCCTTCCTTCACAACGAGCCGGTCCACGACGGCCAGGATCTCGTGTTTCTTCTTCTTGTCGAGGGATATCTCCTCCGAGAGATCAACCATCTTGCCATCGACAATTGCCCTGACGTACCCCCTTTGTCTCAAGCCGTCCAGGGCCGCCTGGTGCTCGCCCTTTCTACCCCGCACCATAGGCGCTAGCAGCATGATTCTCTTTCCGTCCCCCATGGACAGAACCTGGTCTGTTATCTGCTGTGGTGTCTGCCTGGAGACGGTGCGCCCGCACCGGTAGCAGTGGGGTAAGCCGATCCGCGCGTACAGAACGCGCAGGTAGTCATATATCTCGGTGACAGTTCCCACGGTCGACCTCGGGTTCCTGGTAGTACCCTTCTGGTCTATCGATATCGCGGGTGACAGACCCTCTATGAGGTCCACGTCCGGCTTGTCCAACTGCCCCAGGAACTGTCTGGCATAGGAGGAAAGCGATTCAACGTACCGGCGCTGTCCTTCTGCGTATATCGTGTCGAACGCAAGAGATGATTTTCCGGACCCGCTGATTCCGGTCATCACTATCAACCTGTTGCGGGGAAGGTTGAGGTTGACCTCCTTTAGATTGTGCTCCCTCGCTCCTTTTATCTTGATGAAACCGTCGCTCATGATGTCATCAGCTCTGCGGATATCGTCTCTATCTGGTCTCGCAGCCGGGCGGCTTCCTCGAATCGGAGCTCTTCAGCCAGCAGCCGCATCTCCTCCTCCAGGTTGAGAAGCAGACGCTGCAGCTCATCTCTGGAGAGCTTTCGAGCGACGCTCAGTGGATCGTAACCCTCAACCTTCTCGGACACCATTGCGACGTCCAGGATGTCGCGGACCTCTTTCTGTATCGTCTGCGGGTCTATCCCCTGGTCGAGGTTGTATTCCGCCTGGAGCTCCCTTCTCCGTTGGGTCTCTTTTATCGCGCTGCCCATGGCATCGGAGCACTCACGGGCGTAAAGGAGCACCTTCCCGTTGATATTCCGGCTCGCCCTCCCCATGGTCTGTATCAGGCTCCTTTCACTGCGCAGGAACCCCTGCTTGTCGGAATCTAGTATCGCAACGAGTGAGACCTCTGGCAGGTCGAGTCCCTCCCTGAGGAGGTTTATGCCTACCAGCACGTCGAAGGCTCCGGCGCGGAGGTCGCGGAGTATCCTGACCCTCTCAACCGTACCGATCTCCGAGTGCAGGTATCTTACCCTGATGCCCACTTCCCCCAGGTATTCGGCAAGGCTCTCGGCCATCCTTTTCGTAAGCGTCGTGACCAGGACCCTCTCGTCGAGCGATGCTCGTTCCCTTATCTCGGATATGAGGTCGTCTATCTGCCCGTCCGCCGACCTGATCTCCACCTCGGGATCCACCAGCCCCGTCGGCCTTATTATCTGTTCCACGACTCTTCCGCTCCTCTCAAACTCCCAGGCAGCCGGCGTCGCGCTGACGAATATGAGCTGGTTCACCTTCTGGAAGAACTCATCCTGCGTTAGAGGCCTGTTGTCCAGGGCGGATGGTAGCCTGAAGCCGTGCTCGACCAGTGTTTCCTTCCTCGACCGGTCCCCGCGGAACATCCCTGAAAGCTGGGGCACCGTTATGTGGGACTCGTCGATGAAAGTCAGGAACCCCTCCGGGAAATAATCTATAAGCGTGTACGGTGGCTCCCCCTCTTTCCTTCCTGACAGGTGGCGGCTGTAGTTCTCTATGCCGTGGCAGTATCCGATCTCGGAGAGCATCTCGAGGTCGTAGCGAGTGCGGGTCCTCAACCGCTGCTCCTCTAGCAGTTTGCCCTCGGAAAGGAGGACCTCCAGGCGCTCATCCAGCTCTTCCTCGATGTCGGATATCGCCTTTTTCAGCCTCTCCGAAGGGGTCAGGAAATGCGTTGCCGGCCATACTACAACCCGGTCGAGCCTCGAAAGGATTTCACCCGTGAGAGGGTCTACCTCGTTCACCCGTTCGACGATGTTGTCGAACAGTTCGACCCGTATCATCTGAGTCCTGTAAGCAGGGAAGATGTCGATGACGTCGCCCCTGGCGCGGAACTTCCCGCGCTCAGGCACCAGGTCGTTGCGCTCGTAATGGATGTCCACAAGGTCCTTCAGGATCTTCTCTCGCTCGTATTCCTTTCCAGCCTCCACCTTCAGCATCCTTTTCATGTACTCGTCGGGCGAGCCCAGCCCGTAGATGCAGGATACGGTCGCCACGATTATCACGTCATCACGTGAGAGCAGCGCGCTCGTCGCGCTGTGCCTCAGAAGGTCGATCTCCTCATTGATTGACGAATCCTTATCGATGTACGTATCCGTGCTCGGTATGTACGCCTCGGGCTGGTAGTAATCGTAGTAGCTGACGAAGTACTCTACGGCGTTACCGGGGAAGAACTCCCTGAACTCCGAATAGAGCTGCGCTGCAAGCGTCTTATTGGGCGCCAGCACGAGGGTCGGCCTCTGGACCTCCTCGATAACCTTAGCCATGGTGAAGGTCTTTCCTGAGCCGGTTACGCCCAGCAGGACCTGATAACGTTCTTCGGACAGAACACCATCGGCCAGGCCTTCTATGGCGCCGGGCTGGTCTCCCTGCGGTATGAACTTTGTTTCCAGCTCGAAAACCGGCAATGCGGACCTCCGCGTTCTTGCCTCTCAATATCGAAAAAAATGGAATCCCGCCAGTCAGGACCCCCATTTATAAATTCTAGCACTTGTCTTTTACCTGCGCAGTATGAAAAACCAATGTCGTTTGACCGGCGAAACGGGAAATGCTACCGTTGAATTACCATGGATGATCCTAAAGATTGCTGGGAAATAAAGAAATGCTCGGCCACGCAGTACATGAACTGCAAGGCCTATCTGGAGAATAAGAAGTGCTGGGAGATCTCCAACCCACGTGGTTCGAGAAGCATGTTGCTCTGCCTGCAGATGGGGTGCCCCGTTTACGACATCCATATGGAGGAGATCGACAGGGAGATCGGGTACAGGCTCAGGCTGATGTTCCCGTTCCTGTCCAGCATCGAGATGGAGGAGGAAGCTCCTCAGGGATGAAGCTCCCTGGACCTTCGTTCGATTTCTTTCCAGGCTTCCGCGACTTTTGACCTCAGCTGTTCTATGGTTCCGTTATTCTTTATAACGAAGTGCGCGCTTTTCAGACGCGTCGCATCCGGCACTTGAGATGCTATCCGGGCCCTTCCTTCCTCCACCGACATGCCCCTCATCTCCAGCAGTCGGGAGAGGCGCACATCCTCATCTGCGGCCACCAGGACGATCAGGTCGAACATGCTTGATACGCCGACATCCACGATCAGCGCGGCGTCAATAACGACTGCCGGGACGTCCCCGGGCCGAAGGCCGTCCGCATAACGGTTTACGTCCTCGATGATTGTTCTGAATATCTCCGGATGGGTGATGGAGTTCAGGAGCTTTCTTTTCGACTCATCACTGAATACGATCCTGGAAAGGGCGATACGATCTATCGTACCCTCTTCGTCCAGGATCCCACCGCCGAACTGCTCCAGCAGGGCCTTATATGTGGGCGTGCCCGGCATGTTTACCTGCCGGGTCACCTCGTCGGCGTCTGTGACGGTCGCCCCAAGCCTCACGAGCTCGTCGGCGACCTCTGTCTTTCCGGATGCTATGCCTCCGGTAAGTCCAACGATAAGGATTTTCTCAGCAGCCGGGCCCCATATTTCAGAACGGTTCAATGAGACCCCCGCCTAGGTCTTCTGACCCTTCCTCTTCATCTCAGCGAGTATAGATTCGAGCGAGCCGGGCTCGCCTGTCGGTTCTACATG
>JAENXM010000315.1 GCA_016649525.1 Actinomycetota bacterium | reverse complement strand
TTCATATCGAAGTATAACCTAAAAAGAGTTGGGTGTAAGCGCGGATCGGATGGTGTCTGCTTTGATCGATGAAGAGACGGATTGCTATTACTGCGGAGAGGAACGGGCGGTCATTCTATGCCTGGGCTGCGGTATACCGCTCTGCAACGGTTGCGTGAAGCTCGAGGACTGCGGCTTCGGCTGCGACGGCGGGAAGGTCGTGGCATTCTGCCCGGATTGTTTCTCAGACCCCACCGTGAACACCGTCTTGAAGTTCGAGGATTGAGGCCCCGGTCAGTCTTCCCGGTACTCGACCGTCACGGCGGTCTCCCCCAGAAGGGACTTGAGCTTCGCTATCAGGTCGCTCTCGGCCTCGACCGAATAAAGCTCTCCAAGCTTGACCGTCGTGGTCTCCATCCCGTTCTCCCACAGCGACAGGTGAACGGGTATGCCCCCGGGGTGCTGCATCAGGATCTCTTTGATGTGCGATACAAGGTCCTCGGAGAACCTCGTCGTGGCAATCCTCACCGAGATATTGCCCGGTCGCGCGTGCCCTTTCAGCAGGGGTTTTATCTCGTCCGCGAGGAACTTCCTGGTGTTGTCCCGATGGTCGGGACGCCCTTTGACGAGAAGGATCGCGTCTTCCCTCAGGAACTTCTCCAGGTTCTCATACTTATTGCTGAACACCAGGACGTCGATCGAACCGGAGAAATCCTCCAGGACGAAGCTTGCCCACGGTTTACCGGCCTTGTTGTATCGTTTCTCAAGCCCCGTGAGCATGCCTCCTATCGTGAGCGGAGCCCTGTTCATGTCGTCTGTTATCTGCGCAACCTCCAGGTCGGACTGCCGGTAAAGCGGTTCCCTCCACTCGGAAAGAGGGTGATCGCTTACATAGGCGCCGAGCATCTCCTTCTCGTATTGAAGGAGCTCCCTTCCGGGTATCTCCTGGTACCCCGCCGGGATCTCGCCGTTGAGGCTGCTGTCTACAGCGCTCTGCTCCTCGAAGAGCGCGAACTGGCCCTCCTCAGCCTCCCTTCGCTTCCTCTGGGCGGTGCTGACCGCGTTATCGTAGGTGGCGAGGAGGAGGCTTCGGTCCGGCTCGATGGAATCGAAAGCCCCCGCCCTGATAAGGCTCTCAACCGTCTTCTTGTTCGTCGCCGACGAAGGTACGCGCTCGCAGAAATTCAGGAAACTCTTGAAAGGACCGCCCGGTTCGCGGCAGGTGATTATCTGTTCCACGACGCCGGAGCCGACGTTCCGCACAGCGGAAAGGCCGAAGAGGACATGCTCGTCGTAGGGTGTGAAGTGCGAGTCGCTCAGGTTTATGTCGGGAGGTTTGACCCCTATGCCCATCCGCCGCGTCTCGTTCAAGTACTCGACGAGCCGGTCCTGGTTGTCCATGTATGTCGTCATCAAGGCAGCCATGTACTCCGGAGGATAATGGGTCTTGAGGTAAGCAGTCTGGTACGATACATACGCATAGGCGGTGCTGTGCGATTTGTTGAAGCCGTAGCCGCCGAACTTGTCTATCAGCTCGAATATGCCGTCAGCCGTCCTCTCGTCTATTCCACGGCCCTTGGCTCCGCTTACGAACTTCTCCCTGTGCTCCTGCATTATTTCCGGCTTCTTCTTGGCTATCGCCTTCCTCAACTCGTCCGCCTCGAGTCCCGTGTAGCCTGCCAGGACCTTCGCGATCTCCATCGCCTGCTCCTGGTAGACGATAACCCCGTAAGTCTCCTCCAGTATTTCGGCGAGGGTCTCGTGCGGATAGCGAACAGTCCTGCGTCCGTGCTTCTGCTCGACGAAGACCTTGTCCATGTTGCTCTTGAGGGGCCCCGGGCGGTAGAGGGCGATGAGCGCTATTATGTCCTCGAACTTGTTCGGCATCATCTCCCGCATCAGCGACCTCATGCCCGGACTTGCCAGCTGGAACGTGCCGACTGTCCTGCCGCTCTGTATCATCTTGAATGTGTCCTCGTCATCCATCGGTATGTTATCGATGTCAAGTTCTATGTTGTGCCTGCTGTTTATCAGGTTCACGGCGAGCTCAAGCAGGCTCTGGTTCTTCAGGCCGAGTAAATCG
>JAENXM010000336.1 GCA_016649525.1 Actinomycetota bacterium | reverse complement strand
TCTGCCTCTGTACTTCTGGAGGAGCTCGCGGGCCACTTCAAGCGTGTTGTCCGTGCTCCCGTCGTTGACAATAATCACCTCAAAGCTCTGAAACGTCTGGTCTGCAGTGGATTGCACCGCGGCGGGGAGGAAATCGGCATAGTTGTAGCACGGGAGCACTATCGTGACCATCGGGGTGATGTCATCGGCGTAGTTGCGCTCGATGGAGATCACATGTTCCATGAAATCGATTTCCTGATTATTTTAGAGCCTGTAGTACCGGCCGCTTTACACGACGCAATTAACAAATATTCTAACGGGCAATCCTGATATACCTCCTCCGACTTAAACATTATTCTACCTCAGGCTTTGGCCTTGCGCTTTCCGGCAATGCCCATCGGGCTCTTCTTGGTGTCTTGCGCGCACCGCCGGATGACTGCCAGGAATCATGTCTCCTTAGGGAGCGGTAATCAATCAACCTTTCAATCAGAATAAATCTGATATTCTCGAAAAGCCAGATTCCGTGCCTCTACTCTCCACTCCGTTCCCGGTCGGAATGCCACCACCCGGATGTTGTGCCTAGGTTCAAAAACAAATTGGACACCCTCTATGCGCGCTTTGTTGAAAAAAAGGCAGAGCAAGGAGGTGCCCACGAAAGGCCAGGTAGGTGCCAGCACTAGTATCTATCACACGAGGCTCCCTCATCAATGGAAACCAGAGAGAATGTTTTCTGAAGAGCTATCCGAGAAGGCGCGCCTCAGGCTGAAGTGGATAACTCACTTCAAGCAGAAGGGGAACGTCGATCTGACCTGCCGGCATTTCGACATAAGCCGCAGCAAGTTCTACTACTGGATCGACACGTTCTGCGCGTACGGGCTGAGGGGCTTGGAGGACCGATCTCGTGCGCCGAAGAACAAGAGGCGGTCAAACGTCCCCTGGCAGGTCGTCGACCTGGTGGTTCGCACAAGGAGGGAACACCCCTGCTCGGTTGTGCGTAGCGCTATTAGAGCCAGGTTTGCTTTGTTCTCCGTTGGGCGCGGGGGAAGGTCGCTCGAAAAAGGCAACGGGGTCGCGACCCCGTTGCCACCCGATTCATTTGTTCAAATCCAATCTCACTTCGTTGACGAGTTTCACTTCTTGTTCTTTCTTTATCGAGCCATCTTCAAGCAAAACGAATTTCACATCCATATCCACCTGGCCGGGTTGTTTCTGGATCAACAGAGACCCGTAACCCGGCGTCACGTAATCGAACGTCACGGTCCCTACCGTGCCTATCGGCACATCGACAAACTTGCCGAACACCTGTTTCCCGGAGTCGCTTCCGGAGACCGTAAGTCCGGAGGCCGCTTTGGCAACAGCACCCTCTACAACAGCACCCTCCGGCACGTACAACCGCAAGTATGACTTGTATTCCAGAGGGTGTTCCTGCGGGCCGAGCGTGTTGTCAAGAGTATAGGTGATATGGTGCCGCAGCGTCGAGTCTTTCAGCCTCGTGACCTCCACGCTCATCTTCGGCTTGACATACATATTCGGCTTGTACGCCAAGACTTCCTGGCCGCCGACGTTCGAGTCCACGGCCATCAGGTAATCGCCGTCCGGTTGTTTGACCTCGCCCGACCAATCCAGCTCCGTGAAGCTCTGCTGGACAGAAGGGTCATTGAAGTAAAGAAACATGTGCTTCCCCGCCAGTGCGCGGGCAAAGGCGCGCCCCAGGGAGAACCACTGGTCGGGATTCGAGGCCGTTACCTTCTCAAAGAAATGAGAAGCGAGGCTCTTGAGAAAAGCCACATTGTATTCTACCTCCAAATAATGAAGTATCAGTCCCGCCATGTTCTCGGCGGTGACTGTCTCGCCGAACTCCGGTATTTCGATCGGCCCGATCTGCTCGAGCGCATATTTGATG
>JAENXM010000231.1 GCA_016649525.1 Actinomycetota bacterium | reverse complement strand
CCGGTTCCTCTTCCTCCACCACACCGGCAGCCGGAGGCCCCGCGGGCTCCCCGGCCACCTCGACAATGCCCCTTATCTCAGAGACGAGCGCACGGTAGTCGAACGGCTCCTGCCTGTCCTCCGCTATCGCGTTCACCATCGCGCCGATGGTATCGAGGCAGGCGAACAGGGTATCGATCACGTGCGGTTCCACGGACGTATCGCCGACGCGAAGCTGATCGAGCAAGTTCTCCATCTCGTGGGCGAGCTCGGTCAGCTGGTCGTAGCCCATAGTGGCGGACATGCCCTTGAGCGTATGAGCGGAGCGGAATATCTCGGTTATGACCTCGAGGTTCCCGGGGTCGCCTTCCAGTTCCAGCATGAACTTGTTAAGGTAATCCAGGTGCTCCTGCGCCTCGGTTATGAACAGCTCCTTGTACTGGGAGATATCCATCTCCATCGCTAAAGCCTTCCCTGCCGATCAAAGCCGCGCGACTATCGCCTCGGCTATCTTCTCAATCGGTAAAACCTCATCTACGAGCTTCCTCTCGATGGCGACACGCGGCATGCCGAACACGAGACTGGTCTCCTCGTCCTGCGCGATGGTATCGCCGCCTGCGCCCTTTATCATCCCGAGACCCATCGCGCCGTCGTTTCCCATCCCGGACAGGAGCACGCCTATCGCCCTCCCGCCGAACACCTGCGCGGCACTCTCCATCGTCACGTCTATGACCGGGCTTGCACCGTGCCTGGCCAGGGTCGGTATCAACCTGGTGCACACGCCCCTCCCGCCGACGACCTCGAACCCCAAGTCTTTCTCGCCGGGCACCACGTAAGCCCTCGCCTCGGAAAGCTCTTCCCCCTGCTTTGCCTCTGACACCTCGATCCGGGACCTTGAGTTCAACCTCTGCGCGAACGAGCCCGTGAACTGCTCGGGCATGTGCTGGACTATCGCCACGGAGGCGGGTAAGCCCTCAGGCAGTGCTGGGATTATCTGGCCAAGCGCCTTTGGCCCTCCTGCTGAAGCTCCTACTACCACGACCCTGCCTCCACGGACCAGGCTCTTTCTTGTCCTGACCTTCCTGGGCGGCTTCACCTTGCGGGCCCGCTCCCAGACCTCCCTGGCCCTCGAGTGCGCAGCGGTCTTTATCTTCTGGACAACATCTTCCCGCACGCCGTTTATCGAGCCGGGAAACCGCGAGGGCTTCTCTATGAAGTCCACGGCGCCGAGTTCCAGCGCCTTCAACGTCGATTCCGCACCCTTCTTCGCAAGCGCGGATATCATCAACACCGGCCGCGGGTAGCGCTTCATTATGTACTCGAGCGCCTGGAGGCCGCCCATGTCGGGCATGTATATGTCCATGGTGACGACGTCGGGGTCCAGCTCATGGGTGAGCTTTATCGCCTCGACACCGTTACGCGCGACCCCGGCCACTTCCATGTCGGGTTCCTGAGAGATCATGTCGGAGAGGATTCTCCGGACCAGCGCGGAGTCGTCGACTATGAGGACGGAGATACTCTCGTCCAATCCCGGCGCGCCAAGTGAGTTCATCATTCCTCGCCACGAAGCGCTTTTCGAACAGCCTCCACTACCTTGGCCGGTTGGAAGGGCTTGATTATGAAGTCCCTCGCGCCAGCCTCCAGTGCCTCGACGACGAGCGGTTGCTGGCCCATCGCGCTGCACATCAAGACCTTCGCTCCGGGATCCATCTTGATTATATTTCGCACTGCCTCGATCCCGTCCATCTCCGGCATCACTATGTCCATGGTGACAAGGTCGGGCTTTAGGTCAGCGTATTTCTCCACAGCCTCCACCCCGTTCTCAGCCTCTCCCACCACCAGGAAGCCGTCCTTGCTGAGGATGTCCTTGATCATCATCCTCATGAAAAGGGCGTCATCAACGATAAGAACCGATGGAGCCATTAGCCTACTCCTCCCTTGTTTTAAGGCGAATCAGCGCCTTCCCCGCCCGGGGTCACGCTCCTTCCTCCAGGCCGGCGCCCTGTGATTCGATAACCCCGACGTCGCCTCGCTCTCTTTCTGTGAGAATATTGTCCACGTCCAGCAGAATCAGCAGGCGGTCGTCCAGCTTCACGACCCCGCTGACGCACGAAGACTCAATGGTCCCGGCAGCCAGCGCTGGGCTCGGCTCGACGTCTCCCGCGTTTATGTTTATGACCTCCGGCGTATCGACGATCAGCCCGACTTTGACGTTCTGGGCCTCCACCACGACTATCCTTGTCGCCGCGCCCCTCTTGGAACCTTCTATGCCGAGCCGCCTGGCAAGGTCGACCACGGCGACGATGTGACCCCGCAGGTTTATTATCCCCTCGACGAACTCTGGAGATCTCGGCATCTTTGTTATATCCACCGGGGAGATGACACCATCTACCTTCTGAACGTCAACCCCGAGCTCCTCCCTGCCGACCCTGAAGGAGACGAGCTGCATTTCCCGGTCAACCGAGAATCCACGTTCCTCCATCATACCTCCTGGCGACTCAGCCTGTGTTTATCCCCTCGATAATGGACCTCAACCTCTCCGCGGTCTCCGCGAGCTGCAAGGCCGCCGCCGAGATCTCCTGCATGGAGGCGGTCTGCTCCTGGATGGTGGCGGATACCTCCTGTGTGCTCGATGCCGACTCCTGGGATATGCTGGCCACGGTGCCGATTACCTCCACCACCTTGTTGGTGCCATCGTTTATGCTGTCGGTAGCCTGCGATATCGCCTGGGTCTCGAGGCCTATCGTCTCGACCGACTCCTTGATGCGGTATAAGGCCTTCCCCGTCTCGCTTACCATGGTGGCGCCCTCCTCGGCTTCGTTCGCGTTGCCCTCCATGGAGACAACCGTCTTGTTGATCGTCCTCTGTATCTCCCTGATTATGGCTGCTATCTGGTTAGCCGCCCTGACCGACCCCTCCGCGAGCTTCCGGACCTCTCCGGCCACAACGGCGAAGCCCCTGCCGTGTTCACCCGCGCGTGCCGCCTCTATGGCCGCGTTCAGCGCAAGCATGTTGGTCTGGTCGGCTATGTCAGTTATCACATCTACGATAAGCCCTATCTGTTCTGATTTTTCTCCAAGGTCCCTCATCGCACCTGCTGTCGATCCTGTGGCCTCCACCAGGAGTCCCATCTTCTCGGTGGCGCTGTTGACCGAGTCGACCCCGTCCTCGACCGTCACCCTTGCCTCCCCGCTGTACTTGGCGACCTCGTGCGAGGCTTCGGCGACGCGCTCGATCTCCTCCGCCATCTTGTTTATG
>JAENXM010000147.1 GCA_016649525.1 Actinomycetota bacterium | reverse complement strand
TCCGGCCTCAGCAAGCGAGAGGACATCGTCTATAAGGTTGCTGGACTTCTCGATATTTGCCTCGATTATCGCAAGGAGCTCATCAATTCCCAAAGATTCTTGTTCCGGATTATCTATTGCTTCCCGAAGTGCAGGACCTGCAAGCATGATTGCGGCAAGCGGCCCTTTCAGATCGTGTGAAACGGTATGCGCGAATCCAGCAAGCTCAGCGTTAATGATTTCAAGCTCTTTTCTCGAATCACTGAGGTCTTGCGCCATCTTGTTGAAAGCCCTCGCCAGTGACCCGAATTCGTCCCTCTTGTCCAGGTCCACCCTTACTGTAAGGTTACCTTCTCCCAGTTGTTCCGCTCCTTTTTTCAACTTCTCCATAGAACTGACAATGTCTCGAGTGAGTATTATGGAGAGTACGATTACGATTAGAGCAACCACCGGAATGACTATGATGGATGTTCTTCTGGCAAAACGAGAGTGGTCTATAGCTTTCCCTTTAGCATCATCGGCCAGAGATCTGTCCGTGTTGATTTCCTTTTCTATCCCGGGCAGGAATTCTTTGTCATACTCTCCTAAGACAACGGCATTGAGTTCCGCGGCTGCCCTTGCCTGGTTGCCCTCCTGATGAGATTCAATTGCTGTTTCCACTCTTACATCGATATTGTTGTATTGATTTTTAAGTGCGAGAAACGACTTCTGTCGTTCTGTTCCCGCCGCAGCACCGGATGACTCACCAGATAGCAGGGCGTAATCTTCTAGATAATCACCCCATTTGGAGAATGCTGATAAAGCATAATTCTTGTGTGTCGCAAAATCAGCATGGGAGTCCATCCCGAAGAGAATGATCTCTCGGGCGTCCCTCAACTGTTCCGAGGTGTTTCTTCCGACCCGAAGCGCCTGGATGGCGATATCCTGGGATGTTAGAGCTTTCTTTATGGATAAATCATCTACACCGGTTGACCAGAAAATAAGGCCAATAGATGCACCAAGTCCTAAAAGGACCACACAAATCATTGTGATGATTTTCCCCCTGGCGGACATCCTTGTCCTCTCTATGGAATAACGGCAACGTCCTCTATGCATCTTATATTATCGGGAAGTCTGTGGCGGCGTTCCGGAGTGCATATTCTATCCCCATAGACTCACTCCAGTTTACCGCTATTGACAAAATACTAATAATGATATTATATATCTAATGATAGTATGCCACTATGGACGGATTGAAAGGAGAAAAAGATGTGTAACGAACGAACAGGCAGGAGCACTTGCGCGGGACCCGGTCATTTTATGGGACATTTTTTCGAAGGCGGACATGGTATCACGCGACGTTTCCTCCGACCGGTTGTGTTACTGCTTCTCGCGGAATCGCCGTGTCACGGCTATGAGCTCATGGGCAGGCTCAAGGAGTTAGGGATGGATCAGAGCTCGATGGATCCCTCCATCCTCTACCGTATGCTGCGCCACATGGAGAGGGAAGGTCAGACCGAGAGTTCCCTCAACGACAGCGGCGCGGGTCCGGCGCGGAAGGTCTATCAGCTGACCCCGGAAGGGCGCGAGGTGCTCGACCTCTGGGCGGGCAACATCGAGGGGATCGTCTCCTTCCTGGAGGAGTTCAAGAACAGGTACGAGAAGCTGGGCAAGTAAGCGGCGAGGCGCGATTCTCGCCTGCTTATTTCTCGGCACTCCCCGGGCAGCAGAGATTGTGCCGAGCACCAGTGGCACAAGGGTCAGGAGTCCGTAGTTGGCGGGTACGAGCTTCAGGCCGGGGCTTTCCCTGAACTTCTCTATGTCCCCTTTCTTGAAGAGCAGAGCGGAGAGCTTGCCCCAGCCGGTCGGGCACCGCTTGCCGTAGTAGTAACAGTTAAACAAATGGGGTCTGACCCCATTTTCGCATTGTTGCGTTATGCCCAGTGCAGGTACTCGTCCACCAGCTTCTGTATCTCTTCGTCCTTGCTGTGAATATATACGCTTGCCCTCTCTATGACTTCTGTGTCGACAGGGGACAGCTCGGGTACTGCGGCCTATGCGGCGAGTTCCCGCGCGGGACTTTTACGGGGTTCTACGACTCGTCGCTCAGCGACCAGTAGGCTGAGAAATCGGTGAGAGAGCGTACGGACGCACTGCGCAGAAGAAAGGAGTTAGGCACCGAAAGGTGGCTTGAGAACCTCGTGTAGTTGCGCAAAATGATTTTGTATCCTGTATAATATTAGACCTCACCAAAATACTGGTTGTCACTGAAGCGTTCAATAAAAGTAACTATCACAATCGTCAAGAGGATACGTGGTTTGTCATGAGCGATAAGCAAGCAAAGGGAATATATATCACCCAGTTTGACCTGAAGCGCTTGAGAGAGTTAATCAAGAGTGCAAAGCCTGTCGACAGGGACAGGAAGCATCTAAACGACTTGGAGGATGAGCTCAGCCGCGCGAAACTGGTCGATCCAAAGGATGTCCCGGAAGATGTGATTACAATGAACTCGAAATTCAGCCTCGAAGACCTCGACTCCGGCGAAAGAATGACTTTTGCCTTGTCGTTCCCCGCTGACGCTGACCCCGAGGAGGGCAGTATTTCCGTACTCGCGCCAATAGGAACTGCGGTCATCGGCTATCGGGTGGGCGACACAATAGAGTGGGAAGTCCCCGCGGGGAAAAGGAGATTCAGGGTCCGAAAGCTCCTCTACCAACCCGAGGCGGCGGGTGATTACAACCTGTAGTCACGTAGTTTAGATGCTAAGTAACGCTTGAAGTCAGTATGTTCTTCATGGTGGCGAAACCCTCAAGACACTTTCCGTCACCCATTGCTACGCAGAGAAGAGGGTCCTCTGCGAGGAGTACTTGTACACCGGTAGCGTCCTGGATTCTCTCCGCGATTCCGGTGAGCAAAGCGCCACCGCCTGAAAGAGTCATGCCCGTCAACGTTATGTCGCTCGATAACTCCGGAGGTGTCCTGTCAAGCGCTTCCTTGATGACATGGACTATCCGACTCACTGGCTCTTCTACCGAACGCCTAATATCCGCCTCTGTTGCCAATACCGATTTTGGGAGCCCGGATACGAGGTCGCATCCCGTGACCTCATCCTCCAGACGGTCGTTTCCCATAGGTAATGCTGATCCAATGTTTATTTTTAGTGACTCCGCGGTTCTTTCTCCGATTAACAGCTGGAAGTACTTCTTGAAGTGGTTGATTATGGATTGGTCTATGTCGTCTCCGCCCACGCGTGCAGACTGGCTGATTACGATCCCTCCCAGGGAGACAACCGCGACTTCCGTGGTACCCGCTCCAATGTCTACGATCATGTTTCCGGCGGATTCATGGATGGGTAGCCCTGCCCCGATTGCTGCCGCGAGAGGTTCCTCGATGATCAATACCGACTTGGCTCCAGCTTGTACAGTGGCTTCTTCCACCGCTCTTCTTTCAACCTCTGTTGTCCCACTTGGGACCGAGACAACTACTTGCGGGCGCGCCAGGGAACGGTGCTTGTGTATCTTCTGGATGAAATAACGCAGCATCTTTTCGGTAAACTCGAAGTCGGTGCTCACCCCGTCTTTCAACGGCCTTATCGCTGCAATCCCGGTGGGGGTTCGCCCCATCATCCCTTTTGCCTCCTTACCGACGGCTATTACCGCGCCGGTCGCGGTGTTGACCGCCAGAACGGAGGGCTCGTTCAGTACTATGCCTTCACCACGCGAGTATACGCGGGTGTTGGCCGTTCCGAGGTCTACAGCGATATCTTTACAGTTAAGGCTGCTCCCGAGAGTTCTAAGAAAGGACATTCTTACCCGCTTAGTTAGAGGGATTGTCGCCCATTAACAACCGACCGTACGCTGATTGGCGCCAGTTCCCGGCGCTACGCCCAGTGGAGGTACTCGTCCACCAGCTTCTGTATCTCTTCGTCCTTGCCGTAGAGGCGCTCGCTCAGGTCACCGTCGTTGTAGCTCGTCAGCACGTCGATGGTCCCGTCGATCACCGCTGGAGAAAAGACGCCGTCCTTTTCGTATATCTTTCGGTCTTTCAGAAGGCATTCCGCCGATTCCGCGCATGAAGATGGCAGCTGAGGCAGCTTCGCCTGGATCTCCTCGTGCTCGAAGATGTTGACATCAGAGTAGAGTTTCTCGGCGTACTCCAGTGCGTCCTTCATCTCCAGGCCGTGCCGTGCCGCTACGGCAAGCCCCGCCAGTAACAGGTAGATGTTGGCCGAGCCGTCGGGGCTGCGGAACTCGACAGTCTGGCTGTCGGCGGTAGGCGGGAAGTCCTCCGTCTCCTGCGGGTTCGCGTCCTTCACCATGTTGCCTACTCCAAGCCATCCGAGTGGGACCCTTACCAGCACGGACCGGTTTCTGTCACCCCAGCAGATGTTTGTGGGCGCTTCCTGGTGTGGGACCAGCCTCAGGTAAGAGAGCGGGACGGTGTCGCCGAAGGCGGTCAGGGAGGGTGCCAGGCGAAGGTAGCCGGCGATGGTCTTCCTGGCGATGTCACTCAGCTTGTCGCCTTCGACCAGCATGTTCTTACCGTCTTTTACAAGCTTTGAATGGATGTGCAGGCCGCTTCCCGCGTGCCCCACTACTACTTTGGGCGCGAAGCTGATGGGCACATTGTATTTGTATCCGATCATCCTCAAAATCCACTTTGCCGTGACGATCTGGTCCGCCGCGTCATCTAAAGGCACCGGCGCGAACTCGATCTCGTGCTGTTCCATCTCCACTTCGTCTCCAGTGATCGAGCCTACCTCTGAATGGCCGTACTTGATGGTGCCCCCGACCCCGGCTATTGTCTCCATGGCC
>JAENXM010000149.1 GCA_016649525.1 Actinomycetota bacterium | reverse complement strand
TAGAAGACACTGTGCTGGACGTTCGGAGGCCGTCGGCCGGCCTTCAGTTCGCGAAGGACAGGCAGCATCGCGACAAGCGTTTTCATCCTGTGACCGTACTTCATACCCGGCGAGTAGTATAATCCAAAAAAGGGGGCTGTGATGAAGAAACGGCGGCGAAGCATCAGGGATGCGTACAAAAGCGTGCGAAAACCGGTTCCGCCCCCCACCAGGGTGGAACCCGACAGGCGCGAGAAGCTGCGGCGCAGTCAGGATGAGAAGGAGATAGAGGATCAAACGAAGCGCGGAAAGCGTGAGAAGAACATGGGAGAGGAGCAGCAGAGATGATACTGGAGAAGTCCTGGGGTCTCATAAAGGAATATACCCTCAACCAGATAAGCACCGTGAAGATGATCGTCGTTTCGGCAGGAGAGTCCACCAGCCTCCATTACCACAACCTGAGGGACGATATGTGGGTCATACTCGACGACGGACTTGAGGTGCAGGTAGGTGAGCAGGTCCATCACCCTGCCGCAGGTGATGAGTTCGTGATACGCGCGGGAACGAAGCACAGTATTGCCGCGGCAGGAAAACCCGGCCGCGTGCTCGAGATAGACTTCGGGTTCACGACCGAGGACGATGTTCTTCACGCGGAAGAGCGGGGAGGCCCGGTCGCCGGCGGAGCGAATTGATGATTCCGCAGTGTCCGGCTATTACCCAGATCCTGTTACCTCGGGGCTTCTAAGGACCCTGTCCTTCTTTCAAGGCCCACGAGGATAATATAGAATAGCCGCTAGATGTCGGGTTGTTTTCACGGGGAGAGGTGCATTGGCCGCAATTTCACGCAAAAGAACGGTCTCGGAGATGGTGGAGAGTTTCCGCAAGGGCATGACCGAGGAGGACATCGCCGACCTGTGGGACGACGAAACCGGTAGGGTGGTACAGGGGATATACAAGGGCTTGCTCACCTGTGTCGAAGACGAGCTTTATCTCCAGGAATTCCTGCCCTTCGGCAGCCTTTACAGGCTTGCGGGTCAGCACGGTGTGGTAAGGAGGACGTCCAACATTCCGATTGATAAGGTCATGCAGGAGCACATACTTTTACGCGATGTCTTCTGGGAGTACAAACGCGCACAGCCGTCGAGAGAACATGATTTCGTGGTCGAGAAACGCATCTGCCAGTGCTTCAACAGCCTGATGCAGGCCACTGTGCAGGCATATCAGACCAAGGAGCCCACGATGGACGCGTTACGCCCGTTGCGGGATGAGGTAACAGGCATATTCGGAGACAACTACTTCATGACACGTCTTGAGGAAGAGCTGAAAAGGGCTGAGCGGTACCTCCGAAACCTCACGGTTGTCATTTTCCGCATGAAGTACGATTTCGCGGAGGGATCCCAGGAGGAGAATGAAATGATGCGGGCCGTGGCCAGGGTGCTTCGCAGAAGCTCGAGGGCCTCTGATATCCTTGGACGGATGAGCCAGGCGGAGTTCGCCATGATGCTTCCGGAGACCCCCTACGCCGAGGCCGAGAAAGCAGGGGAAAGGCTGAAGAACCTCTTGCTCGAATACCTGGTCGGCATGGGTTCCGACTATGCCGGCGTTGGGATTTCCCTCGGTATCGCGGCGTATCCAGAGCACGGGGACGAGGCGGAGGTCTTGATGGAGGAAACGGCCCAGAGCATCCTGAGGGCGGAAGCGGGGGAATCCTGATCCCTGGTAACGATGGTTTTTGACTTAAGAATAATCGCAAGAGAAGAAATAAAGGACATACCTGTCTACAGCGCCGGTCTCGACATAGAAGACGTGAAACGTAAGTACGGTGTTGAGCGGGTGATAAAGCTCGCGTCCAACGAGAACCCACTGGGGCCGTCGCCGCTGGCGGTTGAGGCTGTCAGAAGTGCTCTCTCGGATATTTCCCTCTATCCGGACGGCAATTGCACGGAACTGAGGCGGAAACTCGCGGGTATGCTGGGGGTGCAGCTGGAGAACCTCGTGTTCGGCAACGGCACGGACGAGATCATCGATTTCATCTTCTACGCTTTCTTCGATCCCGGCGATCGGGCGGTCATGGGTGACCCCACGTTCTCTTCATACTACTTATCCGGCATGACGATGGGTGCCGAGATGGTCTATGTAAGGCTCCTTGACCATCAGCACGAAGTCGAACAGATGCTGAAGACGGTCGACCGGCGCACCAAGGGTTTGTTTGTGGGTACCCCGCACAACCCCACAGGGACGATATGCTCTCGGGAGGAGCTCGAGATGGCGCTTGATAGCCTACCACCTGATGTTCTCCTGGTATGGGACGAGGCGTACCGTGAGTATGTCGAGGATCCCTCTTATCCCGAGAGCGTACCCTACCTCCAGCGCCACCCGAACCTGATAGTACTACGGACGTTCTCCAAGATATACGGCCTGGCAGGACTAAGGATCGGCTACGGCATCGCGGACCCCGGCGTGGTGGATCTCCTGGAGAGAGTGAGGCCTCCCTTCAACGTCAACCGCCTCGCACAGGTCGCCGCGCTTGCGGCGCTTGACGATGCACAGCACGTGGAGAACAGCCGCAGGGTGAACAGCGAGGGCAAGCGCTACCTGACAGACGAGCTCCTGAAGCTCGGTATGCGGCCCGTTTCCACTCAGGCGAACTTCATCCTGTTTTCATACAAAGACATGATCGATGGACTCCCGGAGAGGCTGCTCGAAAAGGGCGTCATCGTGCGTGACGGGGCTCAGCTGGGCTATCCGGGGTATATAAGGTTGACGATAGGAACACCAGAGCAGAACAGCGAAGTGGTAAGCGTAATTCGTGATCTCATAGGTTGACGTGCACGGAGGTAAATCGCCTTGCGGGCTACTATCGTGATCCCATGTTACTGGGGACGCCCCTCGAGTGAGCCGCTCAACCGCGAGGATGCCGTCTACGACCATCCGACCCCCCTCGATGAACCGGGGACACTGGGGCGCGCGCTCGAAAGCATCGAGGTGCTCAAGAACCCCGATTTCAACGTCGTGGTCCTGGCAGCCGCGACGAACCAGGAGCTTTCTAAGAGAGTGGAGGAGAAGGCAAGGAGTATAGTCGCTCCTTTCAAAGACCGGTTCCCGGTAGAGTGTATCTCGCACTCGTTCGAGGCGGCGTTGAGGGAGCGGGTCCGAGAGGTCGGCTTCGACGATGCCGAAAGCCTGGTGTCGCTCACCGGCTATTCGAACATACGAAATATGTGCCTGATTGTAGCCGAGCTCGCCCGCTCCGAGGTCGCGGTGCTCTTCGACGATGACGAGGTTTACGAGGACCCGGATTACATTGACAAGGTCTTCGAGAACATCGGGAACGAGCGGGAGGGAAGATACGCGGGGGCGATAGCCGGTTACTACCTGCGCCCCGAAGGCGGCTACCTGCTCCCTCCACCCGAGGACTGGTGGATGACAGAATGGCCGATGGTCGATGCCATGAACAAGGCGTTCGGGATCATAGACGAGGAGCCGAGGCTGAAACCCACCCCCTTCGTATTCGGGGGGAACATGTGCATCCACAGGGATGTCTTTCGCCGCATGGCCTTCGACCCCAACGTCCGGCGCGGAGAGGACATCGATTACCTGGTGAACTGTAAATTATTCGGGATCGATTTCCTGCTGGACAGGGAACTCTCCATACGCCACCTGCCCCCGAAAAGCTACGTCCCCGCCTGGCAGCATTTCAGGGAGAACATCTACCGGTTCATATACGCGAGGCAGAAGCTGCGACAGCAGCAGCCGGTCGACGGACTCAGGCATGTCGACGTAGAAGAGTTGGACCCGTATCCAGGGCGGTGCATGCGTGAAGACCTGGAGGACCTCATCTTCCGCACGTCGGTGTTAATGGGCCTTCACTACAAGGACGTGGGTGACGAGGTCGGGTTCACTGAAAGTATGCGCAACATCTATTATGCCCGTTACGACGCGCTCCCCGGCTTCGACACATTCATATCGTATCTTGGATACAGGAGGCGCTGGGAGGAGTTAATGGGCTTCCTCTCGAAGGATGAGATGCTATCGGAGCGGTTTTTATAAAGCACCCGAGAGACGGTTGCGACGGACTGGTCAAACCGTTTGAACACCGGAGGTATAAATGGATCTGGCGCCGGCCATGTCACTGGAGATAAACGAGCAGGTCCGCGATATCGGCAGGGCCGAAGTAATGGTTGCTATCCCCGCCTACAACAACGAGAGGACGATATCGCACGTGATGGAGACAGCCGCTGAAGGGCTGTCCACTTTCTTCGCGGACACGAAGTCGGTCCTGTTCGTCTGCGAAGGCGGTTCCCTGGACGAGACCAAGAACGTGGCGCGGATGACGGATATCGGGCTGAGCATCGACAAGGTTGTCGGCACATACCGGGGCGAGTCCGGGAAGGGGAACGCCCTGCGCGCCGTCTTTCAGGCCGCCTTGACACTAGGGGTGAAAGGCTGCGCCTTGATCGACGCGGACACCAGGAGCGTGACCCCCGACTGGGTCAACAACCTGCTCACACCGGTCGTGCGTGAAGGGTTCGATTTCGTGGCACCGTTCTACAAGCGCTACAAGTTCGACGGGACCATCACCAACATAATCGTCTACCCGATGCTAAGCGCGCTTTACGGGAAGAGGCTCAGGCAGCCGATCGGCGGAGACTACGGCCTGTCGAATAGCTTCCTCAACCTGCTTGCCAAGGAAGACGTCTGGGATGTTTTCGTCGGTCAGTTCGGGATAGATATGTGGATGACCATCACCGCCATCACAAAGGGCATAAGGATATGC
>JAENXM010000072.1 GCA_016649525.1 Actinomycetota bacterium | reverse complement strand
GCGAGCACATACATTATTCCCCGGTGCGGACAGCCGGCGCAGAGGATCGGCGGGCGCGCAGGCAGTCCGCTTATCTCCTTGATCGGCGTTTTTTCCTCCGGCCCTCCGGCAAGCTCCGGGAAGGCGTCGCGCACGATGTCGACGTTCAGCTCGTCGACCCGGGGGACACTGTCCTTGCCCCTGGGCGAGAAGCCCAGCGCGGCGACCGCCTCCTCGATGTACGGCTCGAGCTCCTCCACCACGTAGACTTCCTCGAACCTGCCGAGGAAATCTCTCATCAGCTTTCGCGGCAGCGGGTTGGTCATCGCGAGCTTGAGCATGCTGACCCCGGGAAACGCTTCCCTCGCGTACTGGTAGGCGACGCCGCCTGTTACGACTACCGCTTGGCCGGAGCCTTTTATCTTTTGCTGTCCCGGGAATTTCTCGCTGAACTTCTCCAGCTCGGCAAGCCTCTCGACTAAGACCGGGTGCCTGAGTCTCGCGTGTCCGGGTATCATGACCCTCTTGACCGCGTCCTTCTCGTACGGCACATAGGAGGGTTTCTCGGGCTCGCGGGTCTCGACGACGCTGCGCGAGTGGCAGATCCTTGTGGTGAGCCGCAAGAGCACGGGCGTGTCGAAGCGTTCGCTCATGCGGAACGCTTCCCTCGTCAGGTCGTACGCCTCCTGGCTGTCGGCCGGTTCGAGCATGGGGACCTTTGCCGCCTTTGCGTAATAGCGGTTGTCCTGCTCGTTCTGGCTCGAGTGCATCCCGGGGTCGTCGGCGCTCACCACGACCAGCCCGCCCGAGACTCCGATGTAAGGAAGCGTGAACCACGGGTCAGCTGCGACGTTCAGGCCGACATGCTTCATGGCGGCCAGCGAGCGAACGCCCCCCAGGGAAGCCCCGACCGCAGCCTCCACCGCGACCTTCTCGTTCGGAGCCCACTCTGCATAGACGCCGTCGAACCGGGAGAGCTCCTCGAGTATCTCGGTCGATGGAGTCCCCGGATAGGCCGACGCGAATGAGACCCCGGCGTGGTACGCGCCCAGGGCCACCGCCTCGTTGCCCATCAACAAAAGGCGCTTCGGCATCCTTCCTCCGATAATAAAAAACCTCTTACCAAGGGTCCTGCAAATATTAGCGTAATGATTCGAGCACAGGCAAACAACAGAGGGGGTCAGGTCTTGAATCGTGAATTCTTATCAACTACTAAGCCCGGCCTCTCAGGCCGGGATCTTTGAACCGGGCTAAGAGCCCGGTCTAAATAATAATCCACGTTTGAATTCACGATTCAAGACCTGACCCCCTCTGATATAATCCCTGCCATGAGTCCGGGGGACGGGAAGAACGGGATACAGGAAGACTCCGCCCTTGCCCGGCGCGCCATGGCGGGTGAGCCGGGTGCCTTCGAGGAGATATTCCTTCTCCACCGGGGACAGGTCTTCTCGCTCGCGTACAGGATGACGGGCAATGCCACCGACGCGGAAGACATCTGCCAGGAGGTCTTCCTGAAAGCGATGCGGAAGATCGGGTCCTTCCAGGGCCGCTCAACGCTTTCGACCTGGCTGTACCGCGTGGCGATAAACGTCTCGAAGGACCACCTTCGAAAGAAGAAGAGAAGCGCAGAGGTGCTTCTAGGAGACGACACGCCTGAAACCGAGGTTAGCCCGGTGCCGCTTTCACAGCAAAACGGCGAACCGGAAACCCATGCAGTATCGTCAGAGGCAAGGCGGCTCGTGCAGGAGGCTCTGCTTGAACTTCCCCTGAGCCTGCGGGCCCCGCTTGTCCTTCACGAACTCGAGGGCCTGGAGTACCATAAGATCTCGCGGATGCTTCACATTCCCGTCGGAACAGTAAAATCGCGCATTTTCCGTGCACGGGTAAAGCTCGCCGAGATTCTCGAGCCGTACAAGGAACAATGGGGCTGAGGCCTCCGTCTAACCGTTTGGTGGGGGTTAGAAGATGCGTTGTCGCAAAGTAAGGAAGTCGTTACTTGAATACGAAGGGGGCACCCTCCCCGAAAAGCAGGGGAGGGAGGTCGAGGCTCACCTCGAGGGATGCCCCGACTGCGCGGCGTTTGCCGCGAAGCTCGAGTTCTCGCGCGAGGCGCTTTCTCCGCTGGAGCCTGTATCGATTCCAGAAGGCACCTCGGGCCGCATACTCGCATCCCTCCGGCAGGCGACCCCTCGCAAAAGACCATGGCTGGAGCTGCTCCGCTCACCGCGTGTGATTACCGCCGGAGCCGTGGTGGCAGCGGTCCTCATCGCGGTCGTCGTGGTGGTCGGCCTCAGGACCGGCGGCGGCCCCCAACAGGAGAGCATCTCCCGCAAGACCACGCCCGGCAAGAGCTCTGATACTGCTGGCCCCGCCGCCGAAGCAGAGAAGCTGGAGTCCACGGGCGGGCCGGCAGCGGCACCCTTGCCACTCATCAAGTTCACCACTAACGACTACACGCCCGATTCCCTCCGCCTCGCGTTCGACAACCTCCAGGTGAAGAAGGACTTCGCGGACGCATACACGATGAGCGACGCCATAAACCTAGATCAGGGATTTATCAGGAAGGCGGCCGAGGATTTCGCCAATCTCGGTGGGGATGCCCCCTTGCTGGAGGCGATGTTCATGTACATAACGTCCGGCGAGCCGACGCTCCTGCCGTGCTACGTAGAGAGGGCGCGTTTCCAGGGAAAGGACTGCTGGATAATCCTGCTCGCGGGCCCGCCCAGGAGCGGTGACTCCGTGAAACTGACCCGTACCGAGGCCTGGGTGATGGACCCCGTCAAGTTCTCACAGAACCCTGACTCGGGCGTCGTATTCTTCCTCGAGCAGAAGTGATGTGTTTCAAGACCGGGCTCTTAGCCCGGTTCACCGGTCCCGGCCGACACCTTTAGACCGGGCTCTTAGCCCGGTTCACCGGTCCCGGCCTGAGAGGCCGGGCTTCTAGTAGTCAAAGCCCGTTATGCACATCTGAAAAGCAAGAATCAAGACGTGACCCCATTATCAGGTGCTCTCCGCGACCATCTCCTTTATCTTCATCAGCCGCGTCAGATTAGCACGCTCGAACTCATCCAGTTTCATCGTGATGTAGCGTATCGTCTCCTCGAGCTGCGGGATAAGCACATATTCGAGTGCGTTGACCCTGCGGCGGGTCTTTTCTATTTCCTCGGCCAGCAGATAAACGGCCTTCTCCTTCTGGGCAAGAGTCACCATTCGCGGAAGAACCTCTTGATAACGCCTCAGGGATTCGTCAAAGTCGGTCGGAGTAAGCGCGAGGCCGTAGCAGTCAAACTCTCCTCTCGTTGCCAGGTCAAACTCGGGAACCGCTACGGAGACAACGTTCGTCTTCCTGACGCCGAGTTCTACGGTTGCCTTCGGAAACGAGAGTGCCTCCTCCATCTCGGCCGTGGAGGTCTCCGACCGGGCGAGCGCAAACACGCCGTAGGCACGGTTCAAATCTGCTTCGACTTCTTCCCTCAGTTCCCGGCTCTCCCGGATCAACACGATGAACCGCTTCATCAGCTCGTCGAACTTGTCCTTCAGAAGTTTGTGTCCGCGGCGTGCTATCACGAGCCTCCGCCTCAGCTTTAGAAGCTCCATCCGGTTCGGGTTGACTTTCAGCATTCCAGCCATTAAAGCAACACAACCTAATCCATGTACTTCTCAATCTGCTCTCTCTTGACACGCTTTAGCTCATGTCTTGGGAGTATCTTCAGAAGTTCCCAGCCGAGCGCCAGGGTCTCTTCGATGCTGCGATTCTCGTACTCGCCCTGGGTGACAAAAAGTTCCTCGAATTTGTCGGAGAACTCGGCGAAAAGCTTGTCCTCCTCGCTGAGTGCGGCCTCTCCCAGAATCACGGCGAGTTCCTTCGCCTCTTTCCCTCTCGCATAGGCGCTGAAAAGTTGGTTTGAGAGGTTTGAGTGGTCCTCACGTGTCTTGCCCTCCCCTATTCCTTTTTCCTTGAGCCTGGAAAGCGAGGGCAGTGCGTCGATCGGCGGGTATATGCCGCGACGGAAAAGCTCTCGTGAGAGTATGATCTGGCCCTCCGTGATGTATCCGGTGAGATCCGGGATTGGATGGGTCTTGTCGTCCTCCGGCATAGTCAGTATCGGTATCTGGGTGATCGACCCCTTGACATTCTTTATCCGCCCAGCCCTCTCATAGATAGTAGCAAGGTCCGTGTAGAGGTAACCGGGATATCCCCTCCTGCCGGGCACCTCCTTGCGGGCGGCGGAGACTTCTCTCAACGCCTCGCAGTAGTACGTCATGTCGGTAAGGATTACGAGTACGTGCATCCCCAGCTCAAACGCGAGATACTCCGAGGCCGTGAGGGCGACCTTGGGAGTAGCAATCCGCTCGACAGCGGGGTCGTCGGCCAGGTTGATGAACAGCACGGAACGCTCGATCGCCGCAGTACTCGTAAATTCGCGGGTGAAGTAATCCGCGTCTTCATAAGTGATACCCATCGCAGCAAAGACAACGGAGAACTCCTCCTCGCCGGCAAGTACCTGCCCCTGCCTGGCAATTTGCGCCGCAAGGCGCGAGTGGGGAAGGCCGGAACCGGAGAACACCGGGAGCTTCTGGCCGCGGACCAGCGGATTCAGCCCGTCGATCGCTGAAACGCCTGTCTGGATGAAGTCACTTGGGTAGTCCCTAGCGATGGGATTAATCGGATTCCCGTTCACGTCGATGCGCTTGTCCGGGATGATATCCGGGCCCCCGTCTATCGGCCTACCGAGGCCGTCGAAAACACGCCCGACAATGTCGCGCGACACGGGCAGTTCCATCCCCCGTCCGCGGAAACGGATGCGTGTCTGGCCTATGTTCAGCCCCCTGGTTTCCTCGAAGGACTGGACCAGGACCGTGTCCTCGGACACCTCGAGCACGTTGCCCAAACCGACGGCGCCGTCCGGGTACTCCACCTCGACCAGTTCACCGTACTTCGCGCCCTCTACCCCCTCGACAACCAACAGGGGGCCCGCTATTTCTCTTACCGTCAGATATTCCTTGACAAGCACGCTTTCCCTCCAGAAACCCTCGCGTCGTGCACTGCGAAAAACACGTCTACCACACGTCCCTTATCGATTCTCGGCAGCAATATCTGCAGCCCCCCTGTCCTCTCCCACTTCCTCCGCCGCGCGCTCTACCAATCCACGCATGGAATCAGCCGTCTTCGCTTGAATCGTCTCAAACTCACCCAGGTTTTCCTCGGAGATGAACTTGGCCTGCGCGATATCCCCCCGCACGGGGTGATTGACTATATCGTGCAGCTGCGCCCCGTCCTCGAGGGCCCTCGTGCCCTCTTCGTAGAACGACATAACCAGTTTCAACAGTAGGTACTGCTTTTTGATCGAAGAGAAAGTGTCTACCGGGTCGTAGGCGTTCTGCTGGAGGAAGTCCTCCCTGACACTCCTCGCGCCCTCCATAATCATGCGCTCCCCGGCGGAAAGCGCTTCAACGCCTATCAACCTGACGATCTCCTCGAGCTCCGCCTCTCTCTGCAGCAAGGCCATCGCTTCAGACCTCAACTTGGGAAAGTCGGAACTGACCGTCTCCCTCCACTGCTCCTCAACCCTGCCGAGGTAAAGCGAGTAGCTGATAAGCCAGTTTATTGCCGGAAAATGCCGCCTATATGCGAGCCTGTCCTCCAGGCCCCAGAAGACTTTCACAACCCTGAGCGTAGCCTGGGTTACCGGCTCCGAGAGGTCGCCCCCCGGAGGCGATACCGAGCCCACTACCGTGACAGAGCCCTCCCTTCTGTCCGACCCCAGGCAGATGGCGAGCCCGGCCCTCTCGTAAAAGGACGCAACACGGCTTCCCAGATACGCGGGGTAGCCCTCTTCGCCGGGCATTTCCTCGAGCCTGCCGCTGATTTCCCTGAGGGCCTCCGCCCAGCGGCTGGTCGAGTCGGCCTGAAGAGCCACCTTGTAGCCCATGTCCCTGTAGTACTCTGCAATAGTAATCCCGGTATAGACGGAGGCCTCTCGGGCGGCGACAGGCATGTTGCTCGTATTGGCGATTAAAACCGTCCTGTTCATCAAGAGTTCCCCCGAATAAGGGTCAATCAGCTCCGGGAACTCGAGCAGTACTTCCGTCATCTCGTTCCCGCGCTCCCCGCAGCCAATAAAAAGGATAATGTCCGCGTCGGCCCACTTGGCAATCTGGTGCTGGATTACCGTCTTGCCGCTGCCAAATGGGCCCGGGACGCAGGCGGCCCCTCCCTTCGCAACCGGGAAGAACGTATCCAGAACCCTCTGGCCGGTGATAAGCGGATCCCTTGGTGGCTTCTTTTCCTTGTATGGGCGCGGGCGACGCACAGGCCAGCGCTGCATAAGCGTCATCTCGAGCTCGCCGCCTTCTTTCTCCAAGACAACCACTGTTTCGGTTACCGTGTGACTGCCTCCCTTGACATCCAGAACTCGACCCGCCACGCCCGGAGGAACCATAACGCGGTGCTGGACGACGGGCGTCTCCTGGATCGTCCCAAGGACATCCCCCTCCATCACCTCGTCGCCAACGCGGACCGAGGGCTCGAACTCCCAAGCCCTCTCCCTGTTGAGCCCCGGCATCTCCAGGCCCCTTGATATGAAGTCGCCGACCTTGTCGCGCATCAGGTCAAGGGGGCGCTGCACGCCGTCATATACCGACCCGAGAAGACCGGGACCGAGCTCCACGCTGAGCGCTCCTCCTGTGGAGACCACAGGGTCGCCGGGCCCAATGCCGCTCGTCTCCTCGTATACCTGAACGGAGGCCAGATCCCCACGCAACTGGATGATCTCTCCAATCAATTGTTCGTGACCGACTCTCACCAGGTCGTACATCCTCGGAAAGGGAAGACCTCGCGCGATCACCAGCGGGCCCGAAACCTTGACTATTTCGCCAGTCCCGCCGTCGCGAATTTCCTGTTCCTTACCCACCTCTTGCACCGGAAGCGCCGCCTTTCCCTTTAATCTGAGACACACCTTCTACCGCATGGCCAATTCGGTGCCAACTGCCTTTTCCACCAGCTTCCTCAACTCCGCCTTCATGACCCCCCTGCTCTGCGACACAGCGGGTATCACCGAAACCACCGGCAGGCTGGCATAGGCGAGGGGTTCCAGTTCCGTCCTGAGGACTTCGTAGATCGGCTCCGTTACAAAGATTATCCCGAACTCCTCGAGGTTCAACCGCCCCCAAACCTCCAGGGCATCCGCCGGCTTCACCACCGGAAAGGTCTCCAGACCAAGCGCCTT
This sequence comes from Actinomycetota bacterium, assembly GCA_016649525.1. GTDB lineage: Bacteria > Actinomycetota > Geothermincolia > Fen-727 > Anoxymicrobiaceae > JAENXM01. The sequence continues at coordinate 824 of JAENXM010000072.1, read as the reverse complement.
GAACCCTATCGCTGTCGTTTTTCCGCCGATTACCGCGATCTTCATCCGCTTCTATGGACCTCCCCGTGAATAAACCGGAGAGAGCCGTGCCTCTAGTGTCACCGACGAGACCCCGTGCAGCTTACCCATCAAGACAATGCGCAGCATTGCAACCTCGTTCTCCAGCGCCATCATGTATGTCACTATCCGCTCGGGGCCGACAGCAATCCGCCTCGATGAGCCCAGCTTCTCCACCAGGAACTCGTCCGATGCCCTGTCCAGCGATGAGAGCCCCGCGCTCCCTTCACCCGCTTCCAGCACCTTGTCGAGCATTCGGCCGTACTGGGTCGCGAGCAACTTCGCGTTGAGCCGTTCGGGCGATTCGCCCGCAAGCTCGAGCAACAGCGTCTTGCCAAGCCGGCCGCCCTCGCAAAGCGCCTCAACGAAATAATCTCTCCCCTTGCCTACCCCGCGGCCCCTCAAGAGAAGTTTCAGGTTGACGACGTCAATCGCGGCGCGGGCGAAGCTCACAAGGAACCTGCTCTTCTCCCGCCTCGCGAGCTCCAGGCGCCTCTCGAGAAAGAGCCTTTCAATCGCAGTATCAAGTATCTGCGGATCGTCACCCAAACGCTCCCTCGAGGCCCGTGTTCGCTCGATGGCCCGCTCCATATACCCCGGCAGGAACCCCGACCTTTGCTTCTCAACAGAGAGTTCCAGGTCTCCTGGATCGATGCTCCCCAGCCGGGAGATCATCTCCTCTTCCTCACCACCGAAGTACAGCCTCTTCAGGGCCACCTTTAGGTTGTGGAAGTCGTACTTTGCGTGCATGAACTCAGCGACTAAAG
>JAENXM010000176.1 GCA_016649525.1 Actinomycetota bacterium | reverse complement strand
CGATACACCCTCTCGGTAGAGGTGCTCCGGGTAGCCCTCGTAGGGTCGCGCGATGATGAAGAGGCCGGTGGGACCTGTGCGCTCGAGCATCTTCGGTCCGGTCGAAGGCCCTCCGGTCGCGGTAATCCTGACGTAAGCGTCGCCCTCTTCTGAAAGGCCGTTCTCTTGCAGCAGGGACATGACAGCGTTTTTTATCTCTTCAGTGCGTTCGGGCGGTTCGAGTCGCAGGACCCTGCATCCATCCTCGAGGCGGTCGAGGTGCCGCTCCAGGCGGAAGGGTCGGCCCCGGTACGCTCTCACCGTCTCGAACACGCCGTCACCGTAGAGCACCGCCCTGTCGTCGAACGGAATGCCCGCCTCTTCCGCGGGGACGAGGTCTCCGTTTATGTAGACATTTTCTGTGCGCGTCTTATGACCCATTATCCCGCGTCCGGTGCCGGCTCGAGCGACCCCGTGATCGACTCGAACATCGTCTTGCCCTTGTCCAGGGTCTCCTGGTACTCCGCCTCAGGGTCGCTGTCCGCCACTATCCCCCCGCCGACCTGGGAGTAGACCCTGCCGCCGCTGATTATCATCGTGCGGATTGCGACATTTACATCGTGGTTGCCGTCATACCCCAGGTAGCCGATGCCGCCCGTGTAAACGCTCCTCTCGGTCGGCTCGAGCTCGTCGATTATCTCCATCGCCCTTATCTTCGGAGCCCCCGTAATGGAGCCGCCGGGAAATGTCGCCCTGAGCAGGTCAATCATATCCCTTCCCTCGTGGAGGTTTCCAACAACGGTAGTGACCAGATGGTGGACCGTGGCGTAGGACTCGAGGACCGCGTGCTGCTCTATCTCGACGCTCCCGTACTCGCAGACACGGCCGAGGTCGTTTCGCTCGAGGTCCACTATCATGGAAAGCTCCGCACGGTCCTTTTCGCTTGACTGGAGCTCGTCCTTGAGGCGCCCGTCTTCGGCGGGGTCAGCGGAGCGCGGCCTGGTGCCCTTTATGGGGCGCGTCTCGACACGAGGGCCCGCGACCTTCAGAAAGCGCTCGGGTGACGAGGAGGCGACGGCGAAGCCGCCGAAATTGAGGTAGGCGCTGAAGGGCGCGGAGTTAAGCCGCCGCAGGCGCCGGTAAAGGTGCCAGGACGGCTCGAGAAGGGGCGCGCTGAAGCGCTGGGAGAGGTTCGCCTGGTAGATGTCCCCGGCCAGTATGTACTCCTTTACTCTACGGACGGTCTCGATGTATTCCGCGCGCGTAAAACCGGAATCGAACTCAAGCGGGGTGTCGGGGTCCGCCTGCGGCGGGCCGCCGGTCGCGCCGCCCGATGCGCCGGGTTTGATGAGCGAGAGGGATTCTGCGATCTGAGGCCCGGGGTCCTGGCCGACCGGTACGCTGACGATAAGCGTTTTTTTACCTGTCGTATGATCTGCCGCGATCACCCTGTCGAAGAAACAAAAAGCAAGCTCGGGTAATCCCAAATCGTCTACGGCCGTCCCGGGAAGCTTCTCGATATAACGTCCGAGCTCGTAGGACAGGAATCCTATGCCTCCGCAGATGAAGGGCGGCAGTCCCGGCGGGCGGGCCTCCCCGGGCAGTCTCCGGCTTCCGAGCGCGGCCTTGAGCGCGTCAAAGGGGTTCATCCTTTGAGACGCCTCTTCGCCGCCGCGGTGTCTGAACACGACGTCGTAACCTTTGGTCGTAAGGACCATGTAAGGGTCGAACCCGATGAAGGAATGGTCCCCGAAGCCGGGCATGGACAGGCTCGAGTCAAGGAAACATGAATAGGGTAGATAAGCCAGTTCGTCGAAGATCTCCACCATGTCGCGACTGTCGGAAAGCTCGACAGCTTTAAGCTCCAGCTCCACTTCTACTACGCCTCCAGGAAGTTCTCGAGGATCTTCGTCCCCTGCTCGGTCATGAACGACTCGGGATGGAACTGTATCCCCTCGATTGGGAATTCCCTGTGCCTGATGCCCATGACGACCCCATCGGAGGTCCGGCTCGTAACCTCGAGGCACTCTGGCAGGGATTCCTCATCGACGACGAGCGAATGGTAGCGGGCGGCCTCGAAAGGCGATAGGACGCCGTTGAACAAGCCAAGCCCGTCGTGGTGTACGGGTGAGGTCTTCCCGTGCATGACCTTCCGTGCCCGCACCACCCTGCCCCCGAAAGCCTCCCCGATGCACTGGTGTCCGAGGCATACGCCCAGAGTCTTGACACGCGGGCCGAACGTGAGGATTATCTCCTTGCTTATCCCCGCGTCGGCCGGCGTCTTGGGGCCGGGAGAGACGACGATGCCGTCGGGTTTCTCGCGCTCCACGTCCGCGAGCGTCACATGGTCGTTGCGGAAGACTAGCAGGTCGGCTCCAAGCACCCCCAGGAACTGGACGAGGTTATATGTGAACGAATCGTAGTTATCGACCATCAGTGTCCGTCTGCCCGGCATTGACCCTCCATTAAAAAACCCAGCCTTTGATCCGGCTGGGTGCCGCTCAGTAGAGCGCCTGGCATACCGTACTGGACTAATATATTTTTTCGCCGCGTATTCTACACGAGACCCGGTATCACTTCCAGCGCGTTCTTGTAATAGAGCTTTTCGCGGGTGTCATCTTTCAAGTCGATCTCGGCAAGCTCCGCTACGATCCTCTCCCGGGAGACGAGCGGATAATCGCTCCCCAGGAGGGCCTTATCCTGCACAGGCCCGTTCATGTATTTGAAGACGAACTCCGGGATTCGCTTCGGGGCCCACCCGGCGATGTTGAAGTATACGTTCAGGTTGCGGTGCGTGACCGCCATGGCCTCCTCATACCAGGGCCAGCCGAAGTGCGCGATGATGAGCTTTAGTTCAGGGAAGTCGACAGCCACCTCGTCGACGTCGAGCGGCCTGCAGAACTTGAGCTTCGTGCCGGTGTGAAACTGCGTCCCCATGTGGAACAGGACCGGTATGCCTAGCTCATGTGCCTCCTGGTACAGGGGGTAGATCAGCTTGTCGCAGACGGGCAGTTCGATCAGGTGCGGAAGCAGCTTGAGCCCCTTCATCCCGTCCTGCTCGACCGCGCGCCTCAGTTCCCTCCTCGCGGCCCTTCCTTTGTGGGGATCGACGCTCGCGAAACCTATGAGGCGGTCGGGGTTCTGCCGAACCGCCTCGGCGACAACCTCGTTCGTAACCCTGTAGTCCCAGACCGTCTCTGCGTCGATCGCGACGACGACGGATTTCGACACTCCCGCCGCGTCCATGTCGCTTATGGTGTCAGCGAGCGTCGGCAGGTTGTCTCCGAATATTCTTACATAGCCTTCCCTCATGGCCTCGGGCATTGACATTATCGCCTCTTCCGTCCAGAGCTGTGAGTGCGTGTCTATTATCTCCACTCTTTCCTCCGTCTCTTTCGAACGAACGCCGCCGGTTCAGGTCATCGAGGCTTTCAGGTACTCCTTCGCCTTTATGGCATCCTCCCAGCCGTCGCTTGCGACCACTTTCGTCTCGAGCCTCTTGTAGGTCAGGAAGAAGTTCTCGATTTCGTTCAAGACGTGCGGCGGCAGCTCGTGGATGTCGTTGATAGGACTCCAGCGGGGGTCATGCAAAGGGACCGCCAGCACCTTGTTGTCGACGCCTTTGTCATCCCTCATCTTCAGCATCCCGATGGGCTTTGCATCCATCAGGCATCCCGGGAAGGTGGGCTCCTCTATCATCACGAGGATGTCGACCTCGTCGCCGTCCTCGGCGAGCGTATCGACGATGAAGCCGTAGTCGGCAGGGTAGTGCACCGAGCTGAAAAGCACGCGGTTCAGCTTTATCCTTTCGCTATCATGGTCGTACTCGTACTTGTTCCGGCTACCCTTCGGCACCTCTACGATGACCCGCACTGTATCCGGGAAATCAGAGATCGCCATCCCGAGCCCCCTTTGTCCGGCTGCTGTTATACGCGATGGAAGGTCACACAATATTTACGTATTATGGGTCGAAAAGGCAAGAATCAATGTGCGGCGGGACAGGCGTGAAGCGCCCGCGATGGAAAGCAGAAGTAGGGGATGGCACGGGCTTGTCGAATTAATACATGTAATAATTGCAGGTAACCGGTTGCCCGAAGGAAGCAGCCCGAGGAAAGGGGGAGAAGTAT
>JAENXM010000105.1 GCA_016649525.1 Actinomycetota bacterium | reverse complement strand
TATTAAATAACACTGGAGGATACGGGACAGTGTTGGCCCTAGCGGACTTTTAATCCGGGTGTCGCAGGTTCGATCCCTGCCTGGCTCACCAGAGAACAGGTTATGGATCGAGACTCCGACAGGGGGGTTCTTGAAGGGGGGCATGCCCCCCTTGACCTATCGTTTAACTAATCTGGATGCGGTATATCGAAAAACCTTTGCTGTTTCATGAACGCCACGACGCTTCGAACCAGCGCACCCGGTTTAAAACGTCGCTTCCGTGTGGGATAATTGCCAGCATGTGGGCTTCCTTTTTGCGGAGCGGTTTACAATATTCCGACATCCAAGGCTGAGCGTTCGGCAGGAGGTTCAACTGATGTTAGCCGGTATGAGGTTCAGAGGCTTTGTGATCGCAGCCCTGGGAATACTTACCACTCTTGCCGGGGTAGTTGGGGTAATCGCTGCAGCTTACCTTGTAGCGTGGCTGTCGGCGCTTGCCGTGGGCTGAGGCGGGAGAACGAACACAAGGAGAACCGGTGTGATCGTCCGTCCGCGCAGGTCCGACATCATCGTAATCTTGCGCAATGTGGGTAAGGTGCTGCTCGTACTCGGTGCGGCCATGCTCCTGCCAATGACACTGTCGCTCTGCCTGGCAGAATGGAAACCCGCCCTGGACCTATTCATCGGTGCGCTGTGCTGTTTCCTCTTCTGGGGCGTCACACACCTCACCTGCAACTCCAGCGAGAAGCCGTCCTGGATAGCCGGCATGGCCACGGTAGCCCTTTCGTGGCTTGTCGCAATGATTCTTGCTGCTATTCCCCTTTTCCTCTCGGGACACTTCGGCTCCTTCCTCGACGCGTGCTTCGACGCCATGAGCGGGCTGGCCACCACCGGGCTCACCGTAATCCACGATCTGGATCACCTCGCGTACGGGACCAACCTGTGGCGACATCTCATTATGTTCCTGGGCGGCCAGGGCATAGTCGTCATCGTGCTTACCTTCTTCGTCGCGGGGTCATCCGGTGCTACCCAGATGTACATCGGCGAGGGACGGGAAGAGAGGATATTCCCGAATGTAATCTCCACGGCGCGATTTATCTGGGTGGTTAGCCTCGTGTATTTCTTGATTGGTACTTCCGTTATCTGGAGTTCGCTGCTCAATGCTGGATTGCCGGCCGCTCGGGGGCTTTTCCACTCATCCTGCCTGTTCATGGCAGGTTACGATACGGGAGGGTTCACGCCGCAGTCACAGAGCGTCTTTTACTACCACAGCATCTGGGTGGAGTGCGCGACCATAATGGTCATGATACTCGGGATGCTTAACTTCGCCCTGCACCATGAAGTGTGGTCTGGCAACCGCAGGGAGCTGTACCGAAACGTAGAGGTCAAGACGCTCGGCGTAACCCTCTTCGCGACTACGCTGATCGCCACCCTGGGCCTTGCAGCCACCGGCACGTACCCGGGGGCTGAGGCCCTGTTCCGCAAGGGCGTCTACCAGATAATATCGGGACACTCCGGAACGGGGTTCATGACGATATACGGCAGGCAATTCGTCCTCCAGTGGGCGCCCATCGTCATGTTCATCGTAATCGTGGCGATGGGACTGGGGGGCGCCGCTTGCTCGACCGCCGGAGGCATAAAGGCGCTGCGGGTCAACATATCTGCGCGGGCGATCTGGATCGAGGTGAAGAAGCTACTGGCCCCGCCGTCCGCCGTGCTCGAGCACCACTACCACCACTGCCGCAAGCGCCTTATTACGGCCTGGGTCGTGCGGGCGGTCCTGGTTATTACGGCTTGTTATATACTCGCATACCTGGTGGGGGCCATCGTCGTTACTATTTACGGCTACCCGATTTCACAAGCCCTTTTCGAATCCACCAGCGCGTGCGCGAACGTGGGGTTGACCTGCGGCATAACATCTCCTTACATGCCGGCGCTGGTCAAAGTGACCTTCATCGTGCAGATGTGGGCGGGCAGGCTGGAGTTTATGTCGGTCTTCCTGCTTATCGCTATGGTCATCGGGACATTGAGAGGTAGGTAATATGACCCGGGCCTCTTTTTCGAGAACGCTTAAGCTTGGTGCCATCTCCGCTTTCTTGCTGGCGGCATTCATCCTCGCGTTACCCGCAGTTGCCCCGGCCTCCGGATCGGGTACCATCAGCTCAGAAGAACTCATTGAGAACTCCGACCGCTACAATGAACGCAAAGTAAGGTACCGGGGTGAGGTCGTGGGCGACATTCTGAGGCGCCGCGGAGGCTACGCCTGGATAGCAGTCAACGACGACCCCTACGGCAGGAGGCCCACGAGACGATACGCCGAGCTCAAGGGCGGAAACACGGGGCTGGGGGTGTTCTGCAGAGAGGAGCAGTTGGAAGACGTAGAGCACCTCGGCTCCTACCGGGAGGTCGGTGATCTTGTCGAGGTCGAAGGCACGTTTTACAAGGCGAGTCCCGAGCACGGGGGAGACCTCTGCATAGTCGCGGACCACGTCGAAGTGATCCTCAAGGGACACCGCGTGAACGATGCCCGGTACGGCTGGGAGCCGCTGCTTGCCGTGGCGCTGGGACTTGCTTCACTCCTGGTAGCCGCCCTACTATACTGGCAGGCACGCAGCCGCCCTGCCGCTTGAGGAAGGCGCATGCGGTTGTCGTGGTTTGGATATCCAGGGTGAAGGAATGTACATAATAATCGCGGGTTGCGGGCGGGTAGGCGCAAGCCTTGCCGAGATGCTCTCATACGACAGGCATGACGTCGTCGTAATTGACAAGGACCCCGGCTCCTTCAGGCGCCTGAGTGATGATTTCAACGGGATTACCCTCGAGGGATTCGCGTTCGACGAGCAGGTACTTCTCGAATCTGAAATAAAGAACGCAGATGCTTTTGCGGCTGTGACCAACCAAGACAGCACCAACCTGATGGCTGCAGAGGTTGCCTCGAAGATGTTCCTTGTGCCCCGAGTGGTATCCAGGCTTTACTATGTCGAAAAAGAGCTGACCTTCTACAAGCTGGGGGTTGACTACGTTTGCAGTACGACCCTGATGGCGGAGCGAATCCAGGAGAAGTTGTTCCAAGGCATCAACGTGACACTTCAGCAGGATCGGTTGGATTTGGGTATCCAGGTCGTGGAGTTCGTTGTGCCCGAGGAAGCAGACGGCAAGCCCGTGGGGAACGTCGAGTACGGCGTAAGCTCAAAACTCGTCGCCATACTTCGCGATAACCGGATTGTCGAGTGGGACGCCGAAAGCCCGCTGCAGAAAGGCGACAGGATCATTATCACTATGCGCAAGGAGGGCTGGAAAACCATCCGTGATTGCCTCGGTGGCGCAGCTGTCGACAGCCCCGCCTGCCGCCTGAACGTCATGCCGCTTACCGGCGAGACCAGACGTATGATCGAGGGCGAGCCCGAAGGAGCCAAAGTGATAGTGGGCGGATGCAGCGCGGTAGGCGCGCACCTGGCATTCGTCCTCTCCATGGAAGGCTACGAAGTCACCGTGATAGACAGGGATTCATCGTTGTTCGAGAGGCTACCGGACACCAAACGTATCCGTTTCATCGAGGGTACGGTTTACGACGAGGAGGCGCTGCTGAAGGCCGGGGTCGAGGATGCCAGCGCCTTTGCCGCAGTCACTAAGTTCGACAACACGAACCTTATGGCGTCCGAGGTGGCGAGGCACATATTCCACGTACCCCACGTAGTGGCGCGCCTCTTCAACCCGGACAAGGAAGAGACCTATCAAGCATTGGGAATAGAGTATGTCTGCGGGACCAGGTTGCTCGCGCAGTCAATCCTCGAGAGATTGCTCCAGCCTCTGATCCGGACAAAAGCGTCTTGCTTCAACAACCTGCTCGACCTGGTCGAGTTTGAATGTCCGGCCGCCTGGGCCGGCAAGCGGGTTGACCAGGCCGTGCAGAAATCGGGTGCCATGTTCGCCTATGTCGCCCGCAGGAACACCGGGTACATCCCGGAAGGCAACTTCGTGCTCCGGGGCGATGATTCAATTACCGCCATGGTTATACCGGGCCAGCTGCAGAAACTCGAACGATACATCAGGAGAAAGCAGAGGGGGTGAGTTAGGATCTACGTTGTCATAAGCGGCGGTGGGAAAGTGGGATCATTCCTGGCGCGCAAGGTTTGCGACAAGGGCTATACGGTGGTTGTAATCGAAAAGGACAAAGCAATCTGTGAGAAGTTGGCAGATACAACACCAGCCCTGGTGATTCGTGGGGATGCCTGCGACTACCGATACCAGTATGAGGCGCGTATGGACAAGGCCGATGTGTTCGCGGCGGTGACCGGTGACGATGACGACAACCTGGTGGCCTGCCAGCTTGCGAAGACCTCGTTCAACGTCGCGCGGACCGTAGCCAGGGTAAACAACCCAAAGAACGAGCACATCTTCAACCTTATGGGCATAGACGCTATCTCGAGCACAACCATTATCAGCCATCTAATCGAAGAGGAAACAACGGTCGGCGAAATCATCACTCTGCACCTGATGCAGAAGGGGAGGCTGGCCATCGTGGAAGTCGAAATACCTGCCAAAGGCTCGAGCTCGTGCGGCAAAGCGATAAAGGACCTCGGCCTGCCTACCGAATGCGTGCTGGTGACGATCATAAGGGGCGACCAGATAATAATCCCCAGGGGCGATGAGGTGCTCCAGCCTAATGACTCCGTCATCGCAATTACCGAGGTCGAGAAGGAACATATGCTTAAAAAGCTCCTTGCTGAATGACGTCGCGCGGCTGCCTTTACAATTTTCCTCATAGTCGCTGGACCGCTTGGTTCACGGCGGCGAACCTGCACTGAAAGCGGTTCCAACCAATATTCCACCCGACTGACATTGCAGTAGGAATACATGCCACTGGTTCACTCAGATATCCTTCCACCGAACATGGCACAGGTGAGGGAATCAGCGGTTAGAGGATGCTGAACAACCGGCGAGTCTTCTGAACTTAGAGTAATGGATACAAAAGGCCTGGCTCACCAGCAGGTTGTGCCTCATGCATCCATACATTAGTGCCTTCAGGAAAAGGGAATCCCGGGCGATAGTTGTAAAAAGAATGTAAGGGTTTGTATCAAAATCATCTCGTGCGCTGGCCGGCCCGCACTAGCCAGCGGAGGCGGTAATGGCTGAACAACAGAAACCTTCGAAACCGAGGGCGAAGCGAAGAAGGCCGACGAAGAAGCGCTGGTTCGTCCTCGTGGTAGTAATAGGGCTGATGGTGGGAGGCGTGGCCGGTTTCTTCTTGAACAAGGCCGTCAGCAACCGCAAGGCGTCTCCAGCCCCAAAGCAGTCCGCGACTATTAAGGCGAGCAGCGCAACCAAGGCCAAGATAGAATCTTCCGCTACGACCGAGAAGGCAAAGCCTGTGAATAAAACAGAGCTCGCCGCTTCCCTCGGCTGGGGTGAAGTCTCAAGCGGAAACACCTCGAAGAAGCAGATCGCGCTGACGTTCGACGGCGCGGCGGGAGCTACCAGCACCACAGCTTTCCTAGACGTGCTCAAGGATGCGGACCTTCACTGCACGTTCTTCCTCGCGGGCCAGTTCGCTGATTCTTACCCGGACATCGCCAAGCGAATCGTCGCCGAGGGGCACGAACTCGGCAACCACTCCGACGCCCACCGCTACTTCACCAGGCTCAAGGCAAACCAGGTCCAGGCCCAGGTGCAGGGAGCCGAGGATAAGATCCAAAAACTCACTGGTGTCTCGACCAAGCCCTACTTCAGGTTCCCGTACGGCAGCAGGAACGAGCAGCTCATAAAGCAGGTGAACGACCTCGGGTATATCAGCGTCTACTGGACCTACGACACCCAGGACTGGCAGAAGAACGCAAGCTCCGAAATGCTTCATTCAAGGGTGATGTCAAACGCGAGCCCGGGCGCGATAATCCTCATGCACTGCGACTCACCACACGAGCCGGAGGCGCTTCCGGGAATCATCAAGGACCTCCAAGCCGCCGGGTACAAACTGGTGACGCTCACCGAAGTTCTAACGCCGTAGATGCTGTGTTTCCAGTCTGTTCTCTCAGCCTTAGTCCGGCCTCTCCAGGCCGGGACGGACCAACTCTTAGCCTTAGTCCGGCCTCTCCAGGCCGGGACGGACCAACTCTTAGCCTTAGTCCGGCCTCTCCAGGCCGGGACGGACCAACTCTTAGCCTTAGTCCGGCC
>JAENXM010000299.1 GCA_016649525.1 Actinomycetota bacterium | reverse complement strand
TCGGGCCAACGGTCCTCACGCGCCTGGACAGGGAGGGCTTCCTCCTGCCGCTCGTGTATCTGGGCTGTCTCGAGTTCGAATATTTAGCCATTATCAGGTCTTATGTCCGGCCTTTCGCCGGTTAGTTCTCAAAGTTAGCGGTTGGGCTTTAGGCCAGGCTCTCAGCCCGGTTATCTTGCCCGGCCTGAGAGGCCGGGCTAAAAAAGATGGTGGGCGAGGAGGGACTCGAACCCTCATGCCCTTGCGAGCACAGGACCCTGAACCCTGCGTGTCTACCAATTCCACCACTCGCCCGCCTGCGGTGCCACCTCCATCGCCCTTAGTCGCTGACATGCTTTAAGTGCCACGTCCTTCATCCAGGGGCAGCACCACGTCCACGGTCTCGCCGCCGGTCGCGCGAACCAGGTCGTATGACCTGATCTTCAGAATCTTCGACGGCTCACCGCCGCCAGTATATATCACATCTTCTTTGAGGGTGAAGTAATCGATGTACGCCTGCATCTCGGCCTTAAGGCCCACTGGAGGCACCGCGCTGGCATGATAACCGGTGAGGGATGACGTCTCGTCCTTCGGGACAGGGACTACCTCCTCACCGCCGGTTATATCCATAAGCTTTGAGACGTCCACCTCCCGGTCGCCCGGAACGATGACCATGACGGGTTCGCCGTCTACGCGGAACAGTTCCACCCTCGCGAGCTGTCCGGGCTCGAGCCCGAGCGCGGCGGCGGCCCTTTCAAGGCTCGCAGCGGGCTCCGGGAGTTTGAAGATCTCGTGGGGGATATCCAGCTCCTGCAGGCGGTTATGGACATCGACACTTGAATACATCGCACATCAGCCCCGGCACGGGGAATCGCTTTTTAGAATAATGGATCATCCGTACAGTCTGGAGAGCACGGCAGGCGCGGCGCCTACTTCATGCCGCCCTTTCGCCCTATTTTCTGGTAGAACTCGGTACCGTACCTCTTCTTGGTGGTCTGGCCGCCCCTCTTGCCACCAACGCTTCCGATCTTACTGTAGAAGTCGGGACCGTACTTCTTTTTCGTTGTAAGCCCGCCCTTGCGGCCGGCCTCGCTTCTCGTCATCTTCGCCTTTGCCAAGTCAATCGCCTCCCACGAGTCGTCCGCCGGCGCTATCACGACCGCAACGGACATCGATAAGGCTGTCTTTCGCGCCTCATATTATCCCATTAACAGGTTTACATTGCCAGTTGGTTGCTTCCCTAGAAGCCGCCTTTCAAAGGACTTCCCTGCCACACGGACCAGAAACCGGGGACAAAGGCTAAAGTTCTGGGGGAATATGCCGATATATATAAGCGCCCAAATAGAAAATAAGCACCCCCGGCGATATGCCGCTTGAGAGGAGCATCCCTAAAAGGTGCTCCTTTCACGTTGTGTAATCTTCTGGACCCCGGCTCTCGGTCCCTGCGTTCCGGCCTTCCCCGCCCGGCGGGGGTGGTGGAGGAGGAGTGATAGATCCCTCGGCAGGCCATGGCTCCTCTTCCATGGATTCCTCCCGGCGCTGGAGCTCGAGGAAGGGTGTTACCCTCTTCTTTGCCCTCCTGGATATCGTGCCGCCGATCACGCCCACGAGGAGGACCAGTGCGCCGGCCCCCAGCGCGATGTCGTAGAACATGAGCATGAAGGCTGCCGCGTCCTGGAACGCCAGGTACATCGCGCCCCTGAAAACACCCACGTTGGTATCCCAGAAAAACTCACTACCCAGCCGTATGAAGAGTGAGCCGGGCAGCGCGGCCGCGATGAGGACGAGGCCGATGCCGGCGGCCTTCCCCCAGCCGCGGCAGAAGAAGAGGAGGAACAGCATCGAAAAGACGAAGGCGAGGCTCCCGAGCAAAGCGACCGCCCACAGGAGCGTGCCGTGATTGTTCTTGTTCAACAGGACAAGGAGCGTCTCGCAAGTGGCTTTTCCCCTATCCTCCCCGACGCCCACGGCGCGCTTCATCGGGAGGTTTCCTTTGTAACCCCTGTTGTATATCCGCCGCGCGATCTCATTGATGACCTTGTCGGCCAGCTCGTCGGCGCTGAGCGTGCCCACGGTCTGGGCCTCAATCGACACCTCGACTCCTATGTCCGGGATGTATATCCGTGCCGTCTCGGTGCGGCGCGCCTTGCTCTGGAGGTCACTGTAGTTCTCACTTACAAGCTGTTTGACCTGTGTCGTGCTCTCGATGAGGGGGACCAGCACCTGTTGCGCATCCCCCGGGCCCGTAACCCTGTAGAAACCCGCACAGGTCAGGG
>JAENXM010000057.1 GCA_016649525.1 Actinomycetota bacterium | reverse complement strand
CGCGGTACCAGGTCTTCGCTACCCTGTCGGAATTGCTCTCGATTATCTCGACGAGCATCCCGGTCAATACCGGACCCTCGAGATCTTTGCGTATTTCCATAACAACAGATTATCAGTCAGTGAAGAGGAGCAAGTCAAACCTGATGGGGTCAGACCATCTTATGCGCACTCGGAAGCGCTGCCCGAGGCCACTTCAAGCGCATGGGAGAGGGCGGGCAGGACGACCTCAAGGCACTCCCGCGCCCCCTTCGGGCTCCCCGGAAGGTTTATGATGAGCGTCTGTCCTGAAAGGCCGCACACGGCCCTCGAAATCATCGCGTGCGGCGTTACCTTGAGGCTCTCCGCTCTCATCGCCTCGGCCATTCCCGGCACCCGTCTGTCGATCACAGCCAGCGTCGCCTCCGGTGTCACGTCCCTGGGGGACAGCCCCGTGCCGCCGGTGGTAGCTATAAGGTTGAACCCCTTGCCGCAGAGCTCATCCAGGAGCCCCGTCAGCGCGGCAAAGTCGTCGGGGACTAACTCGGTCCGAATGACCTCGATGCCGGCGCCCTCGAGCATCTCGCGCACCGCCTTCCCGCTTATATCCTCCCTCTCCCCCGCGGAGCCCTTGTCCGACACCGTAACCACTGCCGCCCGGTACTTCTTACCCTTTTCAACAGACAACGATATCATCCCCGACAGAGACCCGGCCGCCCTCGACAACGACAGCGAATATCCCCTCCCGGGGCATCACGCAGTCACCGGCCTGATAATATATGGCGCACGGCTCGGTGCATTCCTTCCCGATCTGGCTCACCTCGATCAGCACCCCTTCTCCCACCTTGATGCGGGTCCCGACCGGCAACGTCACGAGTTCGATCCCCTTCGTCGTGAGGTTCTCCCCGAAGTCACCAGGTCCAACGTCGAGCCCCTTGTCCCTCATCTTGTCGACGCTCTCCATAGCGAGAAGGCTCACCTGGCGGTGCCAGTCCCCGGCGTGTGCGTCCCCCTCCAGGCCGTGCCCCTCGACCAGAAGGCACTTCCCGACGTCGTTTTTCCTCACACCGGTAGCCTCGGATACGTTCACGGATATTATTTTCCCATCTGTCGCTATTCCCTCTGCCACGTCCCCGACTTCCCCCCGGACTTGTAAAGAAGCCTCACCGACGTTATCTCCATACCCCGTTCCACGGCCTTGCACATGTCGTAGATGGTGAGCGCCGCGACCGCGGCGGCGGCGAGCGCCTCCATCTCCACCCCGGTACGGTCTGTCGCCAGCGCCCGCGACTCGACCCTTACTCTCGAGCCCTCCTTGTCGACCTCGAAGCCGACCTCCACCGTATCGAGCTTCAAAGGGTGACAGAGCGGGATCAAGTCGGGCGTCTTCTTGGCAGCCGCTATCCCCGCTATCCGGGCTGTGGAAAAAACGTCACCCTTCGGGATACTCCCGGATGTGATGAGCTCGAGGGTCTCGGGACTGGTTAAAACCCATGCCTCCGCCCGCGCCTCGCGCCTTGTCACATCCTTGTCCCCCACGTCCACCATCCTCGCCTTTCCGGACTCATCAAGGTGCGACAGTGATTCGTCCCTCACTGCTATCCTCCTATCCTCGACATGTGGTCGGTGACCCGCAGGTACGCATCCGCCGGGGGCTTCTTATGCCCTTCCCTGCGCTTCCTCTCGAGTTCACCCTCTATTATCTCACGGGGGCGGGAAAGGTCCGCGCCGCCGCGTATCTCTCCCCTTATTTCAACACCGTCATGGTCGAACAGGCAGGTCTTCATGCGACCCTCGGCGGATATCCTCAGCCGGTTGCACCCGGGGCAGAAGTGGCAGGTGACGGGCGATATGAACCCGATCGTCCCCAGCGCGCCCCCGAGACGATAGTAATTCGCGGGACCCCAGCCCTCGGGCGATTCGACCTCCTCGAGCTCTCCAGAGCGCTCGAGCCTGCTTCGCATCTCGTCGCCCGGGACGAACCATTTCCCGTTCTTCGCACCGAAGTAGGGCATGTACTCGATGAACCTCACGTGGACAAGAATCCTGCGGGCAAGCTCCGCGAAGGGAGCCGGGTCGTCGTTTATGCCCTTGAGCACGACCACGTTCAACTTGACCGGTTCGAGTCCCGCTTCTATCGCACTGTGGAGCCCGTCCAGCGCCTCCTCGAGGCGGCCCGTGCGGGTGAGCATCCCGTAAGTCTCAGGGTCAAGGCTGTCGAGGCTCATGTTGACGCGGTTGAGCCCCGCCTCCTTGAGCTCCTCCGCATACCTGTTGAGCAGGACCCCGTTCGTGGTGAGGGAGAGCCTCAGCCCGGGGTCGATGCCGGCGAGCATCCGCACGAAGTCGACCGCGCCTTTTCGTACAAGCGGCTCGCCGCCGGTCAACCTTATCCTCTTTATCCCGCAGGAGACCGCCGCCCGGGCAAACAGGGCAAGCTCCTCGTAGGACATGATGTCGTCGTGCTCGAGCGCCTGCACTCCCTCGGCGGGCATGCAGTAGATGCAGCGAAGGTTGCACCTGTCTGTTATCGATATCCTCAGGTAGTCTATTTCCTGATCCATCGACTCACTCGTCTCCCAGCGGGACCAGTTCCCCCGCGTGCGAAAGATCGTATCCTCCGAGCGCCTCGACCTCACCGCGAAACTCCGGGTCTGACAGTACCGATAGTAGCGCTTCATACCCCGGCGTGCCCATGAGGGAGCGCAACCCCAAGAGCTCATAGCGCTCGGCTGCAACGGGGATGAACTCGAGCTTGAGCGCGCGGGCCGCGGCGAGGACGCCGAGGCCGACGTCGGCCGTCCCGCCCGCGACGGCGGCGGCGACCGCGGTGTGCGTGAACATCTCGCGCTCGTAGCCGTAGATACCGCCAGGCTCAATGCCGGCCCGCCCCAGCAGGTAATCGAGCAGGAGCCTCGTCCCGGAGCCCTTCTGGCGGTTTATGAACGAAACGCCCGGCCATGCGACGTCCTCGACACCTTTTATCCCCTTCGGGTTCCCGGGCGGCACCATCAAGCCCTGGGTCCGCTCGCACATGTGCATGAGGAAGACTTCGTCGGGCGGGATCTCGCGCAGTACATAAGGGACGTTGAACCGCCCCGTCTCCGGATCGAGCAGATGCACGCCGGCGATGTGCGCCCGGCCCTCCTTGACGGCCATTATCCCGCCCATGCTCCCCACGTTCGCGCTGGCCAGGGAAATCCGCGGGTCCACCTGTCTTATGCGGCCCGCGAGCAGGTCGAGCGAGACGTCGTGGCTGCCGACGGCGAGGATCGTGCCGTCAACGTCGATATCGGGGTCATATAACCTGACATCGACTTCAGCGCCCCGCTCTGTCCCCTCGCTCTCGGCCGGGATCCTGATAACGCCGTCCGAGCGGACGAGCGACATGGAGACACCCGAACCCCTCGGGAGGGGCACGGCCATAAGCTCTTCGTTGACCCGTCCGACCTTTACCTGCACGAACTCGTCGAAGCCAGGCGTGGAGAACACCTTGCGGGCAAGCTTGGCCCTCATTACTGCGGCAGGCCGTGGTGGAAGCCCGAGGAAGGCCGTGATAAGCGGTCTCAGGAACTCCTCCGCGCCTCGCCAGTTTGCGACCGGGAAACCCGGAAGGCCGATCACAGGCTTTCCGCGGGCCACCCCCAGGACCACGGGCTTCCCCGGGCGGATCGCCACCCCGTGAACCGCGACGGCCCCCAGCTCCTCGATGATGGACTTCGTATAGTCCTCCCTGCCGGCAGAGGTGCCAGCGTTGACTACAACGGCATCCGCGGTCCCGAGCGCTTGTTCCACGGCATTCATGATCAACCCGCGGTCATCGGGTATGAGGTCCATCCTCACTGGCTCGGCACCCGCCGCCCTCGCAAAGGACGCGAGTACCCACGAGTTGCTCCATCACCTTTCCGGGCTCTATCTTCCCCGGGTCCTCGACCAGCTCGGTGCCGGTCGGGATTATGGCGATGACCGGTCTCCTGCGCACGGGAACCTCCGTGAAGCCCGCGTTCAGCAGCGCACCGATATCGACAGGGCGGATAACATGCCCGCGCGGCAGGACGAGCTCCGTCTCTACTATGTCCTCACCGAGCGGCCTGACGTTCTGCCAGGGGGAGGCGGGTCTTATTATCTCGAACACGCCGGGTTCGACCTCGTTCAGGTCCTCGACCATGATGACCGCGTCGTAACCTGTTTGAAGGGGGTCTCCGGTGTCTATGAGCTCCGCGTTGCTCCCGAGCACAATCCTTACAGGGCTTGACTCGGTTGCGCCGTACGTGTCGGAAGCGAATACGGCCACGCCGTCCATCGCCGAGGAGTGAAAGGGCGGCGAGGAGACCTTCGCGAAAAGGGGCTCGGCGATGACGCGGCCCGCCGCCCCGCCGGTCCCGACCACCTCATTCTCAATGTGAAAAACAACGCCCTCCTCGCGGCAAAGCGCGAGCCAGCGCTCGAGCGCTTCACCCAGCGGCACGTTCTCGAGGTAGATGTTTCTTTCCATCCTCATCACTCATTCCAGCAGCTCGACGATAACGCGGTCGCCCTTCTCGAGCCCCTCCGAGCCCTCCGGTATCCTTACCTGTCCCCCGGCGCGCGCGAGCGTCCCTATCAGGTTCGATTTCCCGGGCACGGGTGTCGCCACGAGCTCGCCTTCACGCTCGCTCAGAGTGACCGGGACGAGCTCGAGCCGTCCCGTCGCGGACGCAACGGAACTACCCAGAACAGCCTCAACGACCCGCACCGGGCTGGATATCTCCGGCACTTCCCCCCTCAGCCTCCTCAGCACCGGTAAGAATACCTCGCGGAAGACTGCCAGCGCTGAAGCCGGGTTACCGGGGAAGCCGAGCACCGGCTTTCCCTCACAGACGGCGACGAGTGTAGGCTTTCCGGGCTTCAGGTATATCCCGTGGGCAATCAGGCCCGGTTTCCCCAGCTCCCGGATAACGTCAACCGTGACGTCCCGGACCCCGGCCGAGCTCCCCCCGCTTATGATGAGCGCGCCGCACTTGGAAAGGGCGCGGTGTGAGACCTCCAGCAGGCGCTCGTAGTCGTCCTCAATTATGCCGTACACCTTTGAAATACCACCGGCCTGCTCCACGGCGGATGCCAGGGCCGCAGAGTTCACGTCTCTTACCTGGCCCGGCCCCGGCTTCTCATCGGGAGACACGAGCTCGTCGCCCGTCGATATTACCCCCACGTCCGGCAGGGCGAAGACCGCGATCTTCGTGATGCCGAGGCCCGCGAGTGCACCGATGTGCGGTGGACCTATCACCTGGCCCTTCTGCAACAGAAGGGAGCCTTTCGCGATATCGTCGTCGCTCCTGATGATGTTCTCACCCCGCGCAACCCCCTTCACTACCTCGACAGTGCTGCTGGATAATTCCGTGTTCTCGACCATCACGACCGCGTCCGCCCCTTCCGGCAGGACCCCGCCCGTCGAAATCCGCAGCGCCTGACCCGGCTCGGCTTTCGTTGTGCCGGGCGCCCCCATCGGGACCTCCCCGACAAGCTCGAGGTAAACTGGCTGGCCTTCTCCAGCGCCGAAAGTATCCGAGGCGCGGACCGCGAATCCGTCCATGCTCGAGCGCTCGAACCCGGGCAAATCCTCCGGCGACTCGAGGTCCCTCGCAACGACCCTGCCGAGGGCATCAGCAACGTTTACCTCCTCGATGGGAGTCTCACGGCCGGAAAGCGCATCTATCAGCTCCCCGACCGCCTCCTCGAGATGTACGAGCTTTAAGAAACCTTCCGGCAACGTTTCAACTCCCTTGAATCAAGTGAACGGCGGTCGCCTTGAAGCGCACGCCGGCCTCAGAACCGACCTCCAGGCCGAGCTCTTCGAGCGATCTCATGGTAATTAACGCCCTTACGGGGAACGGGCAGTCCACTGTGACGTATGCGGTCGGGCCCTGCGCCTCTATACTCGAGACGCGCCCTACCAGCGCGTTCCTGCTGCTCTCGCGCGACCCAATGTCCGCCGCATGGACGAGCGTCACATCCTCAGGCCTCAAACCAACAGTGACATGCTCACCCTCTATACGCTCACTTACCACTTCAATCGCTTTTCCCTCAATCAACACCTGGGCGAGCCCGCCCGCGGCAGACGTAACTACGCCGTTGTATATATTATCCATCCCCACGAACCGGGCCACGGACTCAGTCGCCGGCTTGTGGAAGATATCACTCGGTATCCCCCTCTGAACAATCCTGCCCTCATCCAACACCATTATCCGGTCCCCGAGCCGAGCCGCCTCCTGCTGGTCATGGGTTACGAAAACCGCGGTCATGCCTCGCCGTTTGAGAATATCCCTGACCTCCACCTGGAGCGCGTCCCGGTTCAGTCGGTCAAGGTTCGCAAACGGCTCATCGAGGAACAGCACCTCGGGCTCGACGACCATTGCCCGCGCCAGGGCGACCCGCTGAGCCTCTCCCCCCGAAAGCGTTGAGACGTGCCGCTCTCCAAATCCCACAAGCCTGACCGTACGTAAGGCATCAGCCACGCGCTTCTCAATCTCGGCGGGCGGAAATCCTCTCACTTTGAGGCCATAGGCAACATTTCGCGTAACAGAGCCAGTAAAGAGCAGTGGCTCCTGGAAGAGCATCGCCATCCGCCTCGCCACCTCCACCCTCTCCCGCCCCTGAAGCCGAAGGATTTCCTCGCCTCCAAGCCTGACCGTACCAGTGCTGGGCGCTTCGAGCATGTTCAGAATGCGCAGCAACAAGCTCTTCCCGGCGCCGCTCGGCCCCAGAAACACCAGGGTTTCACCGTCCTCAACGGAGAACTCGTCAATGTCCAGAACCTTGCTGCCGTCATATGTCTTGCTCAGGTTACTAGCCTCGAGGATTGTCTTCATCGGACCTCAAGCAGGGTACCCTGTGACCCTTTTTTCTATTTCCCGCATTCCCTTCTCAGCCTGCAGCCTCGTCAGGAAAATGTTGATTATAACAACCAGCAGTATCAGCACTATTCCCTCGGCAAGCGCGAGTTCATAGTTAGCCATCCGCGTTTGCATAACAATGTCAGTCGTCAATACCCTTGTCTGGCCCTTGAGATTGCCCCCGACTATCAATACTGCGCCGACCTCAGCCATTACCCGCCCCAGTCCCGCGATAACTGCCGCCACCAGCCCGGCCCGCGCTTCACGCATCTTAACCCAGGCCGCTTGCCAGCGAGTTGCCCCCAAGCTCATCGCCTGAAGCCCGAGCCGTGGGTCCACTCCCTCCATCGACGCGTGGGTAAATCCGGCGATGATAGGCGTGGCCAGTATGACCTGCACGATAACCATAGCGGTAGGTGTGTAATACAGTTCGAGGCTCCCGAGGGGGCCGCTGCGCATAATCACGAGTAATGTGAAAAGGCCCACGACCACCGGGGGAAGGCCCATAAAAGCATGCACGAGGGTAAGGAGCACTCGTCTCCCGCGAAACGAGGACTCCGACAGCGCTACCCCCAGGGGTATGCCTATCAAAGCTCCTATGACTGTTGCAGTTCCTGAAACGATAAGGGAAAGCAACAGCACCCGGTAGAAATCCGGGTTGAAGCGCACTATTAGTAGGAACGCTTCTTTGAACGCGTTCAGTATCGTGCTCATTGACCTCGCCTACGTTTATTCCCTATAGTCACCCATGCCCCGCGTCTCACCTTTGGCATCGGGGTGGAAAAGGACAACGCCGTTTTTCTTATAGGCGCCGATCATTTCCTGCCCCTTTTTGCACGTCATGAACTCGACGAAATCGCCCGCACCCTTGGTGTTCAACTTGAGCCCGGGATGCTTTTCGGGATTCACAACAATCACGCTGTACGGGTTGAGAAGCTGCCTGTCGCCCTCAATCAGGATGACAATCTGCGGGGTGTCCTTCCTTGCAAGATATGTAGCGCGGTCGCTCAGTGTGTAGCCCTGCTTCTGGTCGGTCACCGTTATGGTCTCGCCCATGCCCTGCCCTGTCTCGAGATACCAAGGCTGACCAACCGGGTTCACGCCCGCCGCCGCCCAGAGATTCAACTCCTTCTTGTTCGTGCCCGAGTCGTCACCCCTGCTCACGAAGGTGGCACCCGCATCCGCAATCTTCTTGAACGCGTCAACCGCGCTCTTGTCGCCCTTTATGCCTGCGGGGTCCGCCTGCGGTCCCAGTATTACGAAATCGTTGTACATGACCTCGACCCGCTCGAGGCCGAAGCCGCTCTTGACGAAAGCCTCCTCGTCCGACTTAGCGTGCACCAGCAGCACATCCGCGTCGCCCCGCTCTCCCATCTTCAATGCCTCGCCACTCCCAACCGCTATCGGCTTCACCTTCACTTTATATGCTTTCTCGAACTCGGGGAGCAGGTAATCGAGCAGACCGGTGTCGGCAGTACTGGTAGTAGTCGCGAGTATTAGGCTCGTCGGCTGCCCTGTACCACAGCCGGCCACCGCCGCTACCGAGAACGAAAGTGCGATCACCAACAAAAAAACAAAGATAGTCTTTGCCTTCACCTGTACTCCTTTCAGGTCTCTCCTTTCCAAGCACGAGAGGCCCGGCCGTTTCCCGCCGAACCCTGACGCCCTCGGGCCCTGGCGCTCGCTTTAGGCCCTTCGGGTCGGAGAAGCATCTTTTCCCGCCTATCACCCCCAATTAAAAAACCTGCCGCTCGAAAAGGCAGGTCATCTACACTTTCCTCTCCTTTCCAAGCACGGGAGGCCCGGCTGTTTCCCGCCGAACCCTGACGCCCTCGGGCCCTGGCTATCGCTTTAGGCCCTTCGGGTCGGAGATTCAATATTCAGTTGTGCGACTATTCAAACATCAACCAAGCCGGCAGTCAAATCAAACTCGTCAGTGCCATTCGGTCGGTTCTTGCGGGCTGGCGGCGCCCGGTGTGCCAGAAGTCTGAAACCTTATCGGCCACGGTCGGAAGCTGATAAGGAAGGCGACCCCCCCCGTTATCAATAAGAACACGAGCCACGTGGTGGGCAACTGTTTGACGAACTGCGTGAGCGCGTGGTGGAAGTTGTCTATGGTCGTTATCGGCAGTTTGATTATGTCGGGGAACCAGACGTCGAGCATGTAAACCAGGATGCGCCCCACGCTCAGGAAGAACATCGATATGCCCGCCGCGATGAGCCCCAGCTTCCAGTTGAAATGTCGGCCCGAGGCGAACACCACCACGAGCCCGACCGCAATCCCTATCAACCAGCCGATGATGCCGTACTCACGGTGCCGCCACCACGCCAGTCCCGCGTATGCGCCGGCCCCGATCGCACCGGCAAGGAGCCCCCAGAGGACCGCCTTCCAGTACGACGGCGACTCGGTTAACATCCCGTCGTACTCATCCGGCATCTGCATCGCTACCGGCATCTCACGCTTGTGCCGCTCCTCTTTCTCGGGCGCGGCCGGCGTCACTACCACGGGAGGGGCTTCCGCTCTGGCGGCGGCTTCTATCTTCGCCTCCGCCTCGGCTTTCTTCACATCGCCCTCGAAGGTGAAGTCCTTTCTCTCAGCGGTCTCAACCGTTGCCGGTTCCTCAAGCGGAGGTGGAGGTGCCAATGGCTCTTCGACCTTCTCAGGTGTCAGAGGAGGCACCACGGGCACTTCAGGAATCTCTGCCGGGACGGCTTCAGGCACCTGCGGCCTCACCGGCTCTTTATCCCGGCTGAAACGCCGTAGAACTCCACGCTCTTTCGCCTCTCCCCAAAAATCCCCATCCGGTTCCGCTAAAAACGAAACGGGCTTCTCGGGCTCTTCCGCGGGCTGTTTTTCTTTCTCTTGCTTCTCTGCCTCTTTATGCCTGT
>JAENXM010000127.1 GCA_016649525.1 Actinomycetota bacterium | reverse complement strand
CTGTCGTATCTCCTTGGTTCAGCTGCCTCGGTGACGGGACGAGGTCGCCTGCGGGGTCCGGGCTCATTCCCAGAAGGATTCCTTGTCCCCCTTCTGATCCTTTCCCTTTTTATCTATCTCATCCTCGAAGAAAAATGAGTGAAGCTCTTCCTGCGTTCCGATCTGCCTTCCCGGGGGTTGATCCGGGGGTTCTGTCTCTTCCACCTTTACCCCGTATTCCTCCTCCCCCGAGACGTCGACGACCTCTCCCTCTACAGCCGGCTCGACCGTTTCGGCCTGGCCCGGCCCTTCGAAAGGCGGTGGAGTCGGCGGCGGTGGGGTCGGCTCCCCCAAAGCCTCCGGTACTGGAGCTTCCTCGATCGGCCACTCCTCCCCGGGCACCCCCGCTTCCTCAGCAGGGGCCACCGTGACCTCGGAGATTCCTTCGACGGGCTCTGCCTCTCCGGTGTCCTCCCAGGGCGCCACGGCCTCTTCCCGGGGCTCGGGTGTCGGCATGTATTCCTCCCGGGTCACGTGTTCGGGTCGGACCTGTTCCATCATACCCTCGCCCTCGTCGAACCCCCCCGGGAGGCCCTCATCGACAGGTACCTCCTGCGATGGCGGCACATATGCGGGCGGTTCATAGGCAGGCGGCTGCTCATACTCTGGCTGCGGAACCGGCGGCGCCTCCTCATAAAACGGGGGCGGCGCGTACTGTGGCTCTGCCGCACCCTCGAAAGTAGGTGGCGCTTCAGGCAGCGGGACTGCTTCCGCTTCGACCGGAGGGGCTTCGGGTGATGTTGGCTCGTACGCCGGCGGCGCTTCTTCCTCGAGCGGCACGCCCGTGGTCGGTGGCACGAAAGGAGGCGGTGGTGCTACAACGGGCGGCGCCTCCTCGACGGCAGCCAAAACCGGCGGCGGCGGGACCTCGGGCGGTGCAGGCATCTCGCCCTTCTTCGACTTCCTGGCCTTCGGTGGCCTTTCCTTTTTTACCTTCGGGGGCTTCTCCTTCTTGACTTTTGGCGGCCTTTCTTTCCTGGCCTTTCCTTTCGGCTTAACCGGCATCTCCTCGACCGGGGCGACCGGGGGCGCTTCGAAAGCGCCTTCGGGCGGCGGCCCGTACGCCGGCGGCGCTTCAACCGGTGGCGGCCGCAGTTCTTCCGAAGGTACCGCGTCCAGCAGCGGGGTAACCGCTTGCTGCGGTATCACAGGCGGTGGTGGTGCCACCTCCGGCGCGGCGGGAAGCTCCTCCTTCTTCGGCTTCCTCGCCTTCGGTGCCTTTTCTTTCCTCGCCCTCGGTGCCTTCCCGCGGGCGGTCCCCATCGCGGCGGCAAGCCTGTCTATCTCTTTCTGGAAACATTCAGGGCAGACCAGGACCTGATCTGTCTCGATCACGCACTGCGAGCAGATCCCCTTTCCGCACTCGAGGCACCCGCCGATGGGTGTCTGTCCCGGATGCCTTTCGCAGTCCAAATCACTCACTCCCCGAAAACTTGAGACGGCCTCTGCGATACATGAGACTCAATAAGACTGGCCATCGCTTTTATATTCACCCATTATACACCGGTGCCCGGCACACATGCGTCACTCGGTCATGCCTTGCGTACTCGAGGGGCTCATCATCTGCCTGACACGCTCCCAGGCTTCATCCATCGATTGGAGGCTCTTCACCCGGTACTCGACCTTTTTGCCCTCGTCTTCCGAGCTGACAAGGTAGAGTACCTCACCCGGCATTACCATACGCTGCCGCCGCGCCTCAGCTTCGACGTACCGGAGCGAGCGCGCCTCCTTTACCTGCTTCTCGAGATCATCGGTCAGCGAACTCTGCTGCCTGAGCTCCGCCTCCTTTTTCTTGAGCCGGGAGGTCGCCTCGAGGTTCCTCATGGTGGGACCGAAGGCGAACGCGATGAAAACGACGGCGAGTATCGCGATTATGACGAAACGCGGGGAGACCCTTGAAAGGCGCGACGCCAGTGTCCTGCGCCCTCGACGTCCGCCGCTCTTAGCAGTGGACGAGCACCCGGCCCGTCCCCTGCCCCTGCTTCGCTTCACGGCGGTCCTGCGTCTTGCCATCGCCCTCAACCCACGGTATGAATGTGTATCATGTTCGTCGTGCCGGCCTTCTCGTCTAAAAAGCCGCCCGTTACCACCACGAGGTCGCCCTTCTTGACGAAGCCCCCGCGCACGCACGCCCGGGAGGCGTCACCTATCGCCCGCCGGAGGTCGTCCACGAGCGGTACGACGAGACCCCTGACGCCCCATACAAGCGACATTCCGTCCGCCACTTCCGCGTCCGAGCTTACCGCGAGTATCTGCACGGAAGGGCGATAGCGCGCGACGAGCTTCGCAGTGTACCCTGACCGGGTTATGGTGACGATGGCTCTGGCTTTGAGGTCGGCCGCTATCCGGCAGGCCGCGTACCCGATTGCATCGGCCGTTTGTCTCTGAGTCCAGCGTCCCCTCTCCTCCAGAAGACGCTCGTAGTCGATTGCCTTCTCCGCCCTCGCCGCGATTCTCGCCATCGTCTCCACGACTTTCACGGGATGCGCCCCGAGGGCCGTCTCGGCGGAAAGCATCACCGCGTCCGTGCCGTCGAGTATCGCGTTTGCGACGTCGCTCGCCTCCGCCCTGGTCGGCCGCGGGTTCTCGACCATGGACTCGAGCATCTGCGTCGCGGTAACAACGGGCCGGACCGCACGCAGCGCCCTGTCTATCAGCTCCTTCTGCACAAGCGGCACGTCCTCCGTGCTCATCTCGACACCAAGGTCACCGCGGGCCACCATCACCCCGTCCGCGACCTTCATTATGGAGTCGATGTTCTCCACCGCCTCACCCTTTTCCACCTTGGCCATAATGGGGGTACGGTAACCGAGCCCGTCAATCGCCTTCCGCAACATGTGAACGTCGGCCGCGTCACGCACGAAAGACTGCGAGACCCAGTCAACGCCGGCCTTGAGGCCCACCTCCAGGTAGCGCCTGTCGCGTTTCGTGAACGCGGGAAGTCCGATGGCCACGCCCGGGAAGTTCATCCCTTTGCCCTGGATGAGGACGCCGCCCTCGACGACCTTGCAGCGTATTTCGTTCCCGCTCACGTCCCGGACCTTAAGCCTTATGAGGCCGTCGTCCATAAGCACCGCGTCGCCCGGCTTCAAGTCACCCGTGAGCCCGGCATAAGAGACCGAGACCCGCCTCGAGTCACCTTTCGCTTTTCCAGTGGTGACGATGAAATCAGCTCCGGGTCGAAGCTCCGCGCTCCCGCCCTCGATGGGCCCGATCCTCAGGCGCGGCCCCTGGAGGTCCAGCATCACGCCTATGCGCTTGCCGAGGCCGCCCCCCACCTTTTGCAGAAGCTTTGTGTTCTCGATGACCTCTTCGGGCTCGCAGTGGCCGGTATTTATCCGGGCAACATCCATGCCCGCTCTCACCATTCCAGCCAGCGTCTTCTCGTCTCGAGACGCCGGACCGATGGTGCAGACTATCTTCGTCTTGAGCCTGCCGATCCTGGCAGCCATACCCTCTTTCCTTTAGGTCTCGGCGGAGCCCCACCCGCGCAGCGCCGTCCCACCCGCATACTTCGCATCCTCGCCCAGGTTTTCCTCGATGCGCAGCAGCTGGTTGTACTTGGTCACCCTTTCACCGCGGCACGGTGCGCCCGCCTTGATCTGCCCTAGCCTCGTAGCGACGGATAAGTCGCTTATCGTATTGTCCTCGGTTTCGCCGGAGCGGTGCGACACCACCGCGCTGTATCCGGCTCCCTGGGCGACGGCTATCGTCTCGAGCGCCTCGGTGAGCGTCCCCATCTGGTTCACCTTTATCAAGATGGAGTTGGCGATCCCGAGGTCTATACCCCTCTTTAACCTCTCCGCGTTCGTAACGAAAAGGTCGTCGCCGACCAGCTGTATCTTCTCACCCAGTTCATCTGTCAGGAGCTTCCAGCCGTCCCAGTCCTCCTCCGCCATCCCGTCCTCTATGCTTACTATCGGATACCGTTCGACGAGATCCGCGTAGTACTCGACCATCTCGTGGGGCGACAGGGTCTTCCCCTCGCCGGACAGGACATACATGCCATCCCGGTAGAACTCGCTCGCCGCCGGATCGAGCGCCAGGTGGATATCCTCTCCCGGCGAGTAACCGGCTTTTTCAACCGCTTCAACCAGGGTCCTCAGCGCCTCGTCGCTTCCCGGTAGGTCGGGGGCGAAGCCCCCCTCGTCCCCCACACCCGTCGAGAGGCCGGCCGCCTCGAGGACGCCCTTGAGCACATGGTAAGTCTCCGCGCACATCTGTAGCGCGCCCGAGAAGCTGTCGGCGCCTAGAGGCATTATCATGAACTCCTGCAGATCTATGCTGTTCGCGGCGTGTCGCCCCCCGTTAACGACGTTCATCATGGGGGCCGGCAGCACGTTCGCCTCCACCCCCCCGATGTACTGGTAGAGGGGCAGCCCGTGGTCGGCCGCTGCCGCCCGCGCGACGGCGAGGGAGGCACCCAGTACAGCGTTCGCTCCGAGCTTCCCCTTGTTGGGGGTTCCGTCAAGGCCGATGAGCGCGCGGTCTACCTCACCCTGCTCATCCGCGTCCATCCCGAGGAGCTCCGGCGCGATCACCTCGTTCACGTTCCTGACCGCGACCCTGACGCCCTTTCCGCCGTACCGGCCGTCCTCTCCGTCTCGGAGTTCCAGCGCCTCGAACGTCCCGGTCGAGGCGCCCGAGGGCACAGCAGCCCTCCCAAAGACACCGCCAGTAAGAAGGACGTCAACCTCAACGGTGGGATTCCCCCGTGAGTCCAGTATCTCGCGGGCGTACATGTCCGAGATCGCGCTCATGCTTCCTCCCCTTCGAATCGTTCCCCTTTAGCCTTCTGCCAGAGACTCTCTTTTTCCTCGGGCGAAAGCGAAGCCAGATCACTACACCGCCTCCCGGCTTCTCCTTCCATCAGGGCGTACCGCCTGACGAACTCACGGCAGGTCGCGCGCAGCGCCTGCTCCGGGTCAAGGCCGAGGTGACGCGAGAGGTTGACCACGGTGAAAAGGACGTCGCCTAGCTCCCTCGTAAGCTCTTCACGGAGCCCGCCTTTCGCCCTCCTGAGCTCCTCGATCTCCTCTTCCAGCTTCACGAAGACGTCGGCCCCTTCCGTCCAGTCGAAGCCGTCGCGTGCGGCTCGCCCCTGTATCTTCAGCGCGGACATCACCGCGGGCAGGCCTTCCGGCATCTTGATGCCCTCTGTCTCGCCTTCCTCTTCCCTCTTTATGCGGTCCCAGTTGATGGAGACCTGCTCCGCGGTGGCGGCCTCCACGTCACCGAATATGTGCGGGTGTCGGCGCTCCAGCTTCTCCGTTATCCCGTCTACGACATCCGAAAGATCGAAGCGACCGCACTCCTCGGCGATCCTCGACTGAAAGACGACCTGCAGGAGCAGGTCGCCGAGCTCCTCCTCGAGGT
>JAENXM010000015.1 GCA_016649525.1 Actinomycetota bacterium | reverse complement strand
TGCCATCCTTACCAAGGTGAAAAGGGAAATAGAAGACAAAGAGATCCCCAAGACATGGTCTTGAAGTATTTCGCGCGTTTAAGGCATTATTCTCAGATTCTTCTTGAGTCGGGTTGATTAGGATTTAGGCTTCTTGGGTACGGTTACTTCAAAGATACTTTAAAGAAAGCGGCTCTACTTGCGGGGGGGGAGCTCTTCATCAGGGTCACTTGGATCGGGGCCACCTTCGTATTCCGCTTCTGTGAGTTCAATGTCTAGTGGGTTTTGCGGCCCTTTATGGTCGCTATTTTCTTCTTCTTCTTCTTCTTTCTCGCGAATCTCGCGGAGTTCTTTGTCTTCTTTTTTCTCCTCTAGGCTTTTGTCCATTCCCATTGCTCCCTCTACAGTAAAGGTATCAGCAGATATTATATCAGTCCCAACTCCTCACCACTTATACACGCAATCTTTGCACTTGAATATCTTGTGCATGTTGCCAAGTCTAAACGGACCTACGGATACCACCTTGGTCACTTTCCAAGTCCTTGAGAATCTCTCAACGTGAGCCGAGCCGCAGGTGGGGCACCTCGGCTTTGTATCTTTCTTAGAAATCGTCGCAGAAACCGGAAACGTGGCGGAGGGGGTGGGATTCGAACCCACGGTGGACGTTTACGCCCACAACGGTTTTCAAGACCGCCGCACTTTCCCGGCTTATTGGACTGTATCAATGTAACGCGTGCTCGATAATCGGCGTTATCACCAAATATTGCTCTTGATAATTAGGGTTATAGGCTCCGGGGGTTCGAATCCCTCTCCCTCCGCCATTGAGTCCTGCATGAAGGCGGTTTGAAGGGAAGATACCTGGCTTGCCGTCAACTAGGATATAGACATTTCCGCCAGCGTCTCTACAAGCGACCACATTGTTCAATGGGCTGAAAGTCAAGCCCGACAGCGAACCGTCTGCTTTGAAACCCGTTGAGCCTGTTCGCATGCTGGTTAGCGAGCGCTCGATCATTGGCTTTACCTCAAGATCGCCGGGTAAGAGCCAGGGAAGAAGCCGCGGGTCTAATCCGCATTTACCGATGCATCTACGACAGCAGTTGCTCAAGCACTTCCAGAACCCTCGATGGAAATTGCCTTGCATATTTTCCGAGGGTCTTTTCGGACAGCGACCTCAGGTCCATTTCCTCTGATGGAATTGTAGCCTTTCCCAATGAACGGAAGTAGACAAGGTCTAGCAACGCTTTCTCAGGTTCCGCGACATATAGACCCTCTTCATGAGTAAAGCCGAAAAAAAGCTCCTGCTTGAGATGCCTGTAGTCCACCCTGCGTTCCAGCAAGGTCATCGATTTCGTCTTCCTGGTGGTCGCGAATGACAGTGAATACGGAACCAGGTTCAACACGCCAAACCTGGTCAGGGCCGATTCAAATGACAGGTAACTCGGGAAGTAGGCCTGCCCCGCTATTGCTTCGAGCTTGACCGGCTCGCCCCCAACGACATAGATGTTCCTGCCGGCTCTCTCGAGAACGCCTTTCTTGAACCACCTGTTTAGTGAGACATACAGACTCTTCCTGTCCAGACCGGTTATTTTCTCGAGATCTGAAATGGTGAAGAACGCTTTCTGGGTGGTTCTCAGGTTCTTGAGAAGTTCCGTTTCTCTCAAAGCAATTCCTCGATCACTCTCTGGTAGTCGGACGGAAGATACTTCGCCAGTTCGCGCTTAAGCTCTCTTGGGGTGGTCTTCGTGTCAGGTGGCCTATATTGGATTCCCATTTTCTGAGATATGAACCACAGATCAAAAATGTCCTTTGGCGCCGCTCGATCCATGATGCAGTCTTGCTTATCTTGAAACAACTGCTCGAGAGTGGCGACCCTGCAAAGAGCCTGGATGGGCGTGGTGGTTGATGTAATGAGGCGCAGTTCGCTCCTATAGCCCGGAGCCGGCCGTCTCGATACTTCCAGTTTTATCCGGAAAGGCTGTGAGAGATAATCCGCGGTTATTCTGATCTCGCAGAGGTATGTCCATCGTTTGGCGGCCAGGTCCGTAATATCAGCCACAGCGAACGGTTTCACGAGCCCCGAGGACATCTCCTTGAAGGTTCCTCTCAGGTTGTCCTCGAGCAACGAGAAGTCGAGGTCCTCGGAGAAGCGCGGGGAGCCGTAGGCCAGCCTCAGCGCGGTGTCTCCCTTGAACACCAGGTCACTACTCCCGGGGGATTCGAAGAGTCGATTAAGGAGAACAACTTCCCAGTACTCCCTAACCACCTGGGTCACGTCTATCTTCAGTTCGAGAGCCAGACGCTCCGCCAATATCTGTTCCATGATACTTAACATATATGTTAAGTTATTGGAATCACATAATCAAGCATTTCCACCAAGAAATCACGGAGATCAAGCGAGCCGCATCGACCGCTGCGCTCGAGCCCAGATGAGTATCGATAACGCTCCGCCGGAAGTACTGATCCCTGAACCGTCCCAAAAAACCTTAGCCGCCTACGGCATGCGCTCGATAAGAGCCATTATCGCGCACTCCGAAGAATTCCTGCACCTGAAAGGTGACGACACTCGAGACATTCTGATGCGAGAAGAGGGATTCGACCTTCCCTTGAGGCGGGCCTCTCAGGCCCGCTGCAGACCCGGCCTCGAGAGGCCGGGCTCAAACGGTTTTCAGCCAGGATTCTTTCTGTCCTGTGCCTGGGAGCAGTTGTCTTTGGGGTGGAGAGTACTGGTGTGAAGGTGGCTTTCAGGAATCGGGGTTTAGTCCGAGTAGCCTCCGATGGTATCGGTGCCGCCCCAGCGGCCCTGGTAGTACACCGCGCGCTCGGTGATCACTTTCATGTCTGTGGTAAGGCACTTGACCATTATCGAGGCTGATTTCTCGTCGAGGTAGTCCGCCATGTTGTAGGTGCGGCGGGAACTGGCGGGTATTACGTCGGTGAACGTTACGTTACCGATGCCCGTCGTCGTGAAGTAGGAGACCAGTATTTCAACCTCCGAGTCGTTGGGGTTCTGGACGAGGGTCCAGGTCTCGGTGCCGTCGTCATCGCTCGACGTCAGCCCGTCCGGCAGGTACCAGGTGGAGTGGGGAGCGCTCACGCCTATGGAGTCGTGCATGGCCTCGCCCGCATCCGGATCCGTCGCCCAGTACATGGCCCTCTCGGCGATGATGGGGCGGTCCGAGTGAACCAGCGTTGAGAGGTCGGTGGGATACTCGACCGTGTCGTTCACCCTTATCGTCCTGCGCGACTGCGGGGGTATGTTCATTGGATACAGCTCGATCGGACCTTCCGGGGTCATGTAGGTGAGCTCGATCGTGGCCTGCCCCTTGTTGGGGTTCTGGACAAGCACGTAGGTGGTGAAGCCCCAGGCAGTGGTGCCCTCGGCCAGGTAGAAGTTATTCGCCGGCGTTGCCGTCCCGACCGAGACGTGGCCTTCCCTTCGATACTCGACACCGGAACCCGGTGGCGTCCAGTACTTGTACATGGCCCTCTCGGGGACCACCGGGATATCGCTTTTCACCTCGATGGACGCGTCGTACTTGCCTATGTCCCACTCCATGTTGTAGGTCGCCCGGGAATGGGCCGGGACCTTTCTGGCGAAGGCGACCGGGCCCGTGCCCTCTATCATGTAGGTGAGGGTCACGTTGGCCTCGGCCCCGTTGGGGTTCTCGATGAGCGTCCAGCACTCGAAACCCCAGGCGGACGAGCCCTCCGGAAGGTACCAGGTCTCCGCCGGAGAGTTTACCCCGATGGAGTTGTGGTAACCGGCGGCCTGGCTGTCCGCCGCCTGCCATACCATTGTGCGGTCCACCGCTATGGGCAGGCCCTCCAGGCAGAGAACCCTGGTGGAGAAGTCGGTCTCATACCCCAGGTCCTCATCCGCGCTTATCGTGGTGCGACTCTCGGCCGGAAGCTTGACCTCGGTGCTCTTGAGGGTCCCATCACCCGAGACGCCGACGCCTGCCGCTGTGCTCATGTAGGTAACCACGGCGGTTACTTCGGTCGGGTTCGGGTTTTCCACGTTTATCAAGGTGGAGAAGCCCCAGGCGGATGAGCCCTCGGCCAGATACCAGGTCGCGTTGTCGGGGAAGCGGTTTCGCCAGACCTCGCACCCGGTGTTGGTGTTGGCTGTCCCGCAGTATAAGTGCCCGTCGTAGACCACCATGCTGTGCACGGCCACGTTCGCGGGGTCCCCGAAGCCGTTTTCGGATATCTTCGCGAAGTTGGTGCCGTCATACTTCCATATCTCTAGGAGCGACGTGCTGTCGCTGAACCCCAGGAAAAGGCTCCCCGCGTAATCCACCATTGTCCTCAGCGAGTCCGCCCCCGCGCTGAACAGCCTGGTCCAGGACCCTACGCCGTCGTAGCGGTAGAGGGATCCCGTGTCTCCGTTTATACCCGCGTACAGCTTCCCGTCGTACGACGCGAGGCTCCTTGCCTCGGCGTTCTCGGTATTACCGAAACCGCTGTCCGCTATGCGGGTCCAGTCGTGCTTTGTGGGACCGTCGAAGCGCCAGATCTCAAAGCCGGTGTTGTTGTTGCCGGTTCCCGCGTACAGCGTGTTGCCGTGGACCGCGAGGCTCCGGCATGTGGTATTGTCCGGGTTGCCGAACCCGTCGTTGTTCTCTTGGATCCAGTTGTCGCTGCCCGCGTAGCGGTATATCCTGGCCTGTGTCGCCGCTCCCCCGGGCAGGTCGCTCACCGCCGCGTAGATCTTGCCTTCCAGCACCGCCATGCCGCTCACGGCGGTGTAATCCATACCTCCACCCAGTCCCGAGTTGCCGACCCTGGTCCACCCGTTACCGTCATACGCCCATACCTCTCCTCCAGTCTTGGAGTTCCACGTACCCACGTAGAGCCTGTCCGCCACCGCCATGCTTAATGCCGTTTTGTTGTAGGAATCCCCAAAGCCGGGGCCGGTGCCCGGTGTGCCGATTGGGTCCTGCCCCACGATCTGAGTCCAGTCGGTACCGCTGTCGAACCTCCACACCTGGCAGCCGAGTAGTGCGTAAGTGCCGGCGTACAACCGGTTGTTATAAACGGCCATAGAGGTCGCGCTGTTGTTTGTTATGGGGTCTGTCACCCAGAAGCCGTCCGCGTTCACCTGCTCCCAATCGAACGATGCCTCCCCGACCGCGGGTGACGCGAGCAGGCCGACGCTCGCAATCAGCATCGCGAGCATGACTATCGAAGCCGTGAACCTTCCCGTCGCGCCGAACCTTCTCGAAGACATTGACCTCCGCCCCTTTCTCTTGCCGGCTCTGGCGTGTCGTGAGTTTCTCAGACGAAATACCGCCAGATAAAAAACTCTAATGCCTTTAGGCCGCATCCGCAACTTTTCGGCAAGTAACTCTATTGGGAACCGGTAAGCGTT
This sequence comes from Actinomycetota bacterium, assembly GCA_016649525.1. Taxonomy (GTDB): domain Bacteria; phylum Actinomycetota; class Geothermincolia; order Fen-727; family Anoxymicrobiaceae; genus JAENXM01. The sequence goes on along the minus strand of JAENXM010000015.1, from coordinate 9,615 downwards.
ATAATCTATTACAGGAGCCGCTTGAATCGCCAACCGCAAGAGTTGAAACGTGGTGGCCAATTGATATGCACGAATCAGCCCCATCCAAGCAACTGCTGGTAATCGCAATCCTGCTTGCCCTGGTCGGAGTCTACCTGCTTGTCATCCCGTCGCCGGAGCGGGCCGGGGCACAGAACCCCGATTACATGGACCGGATTAAGTACGTCATCTATCCGACTATCGGCTTCCCGGCGATAATCGAGTGCGGATCTTCCTTCGTTATAGAGTTCGACCCCCGAAATCAGGACTTCACCCAGCCGTTCGTGACAATGAAGGCCTTCGAGGTCAGCGTGACCACCTCCAACGGAGACTACCCCGTGACCAGGACGCTGCCGGTGGAGAGCTACGAGAAGGGCTACAGCAACAGGTGGCCGCTCCTCACCGATAACTCGAGCGCGCAGATATACCTGGTCACGGTTACCGTGCCCCACGACGTACCTTTCGACCTCTACGACCTGCACGTAACGGGGACCCAGAATGACGACACCCCGATACCGGACTCACAGCCCCACGCCCTGCAGGTGGTAGAGGAATACAAGGACCGGTTCAGCTTCTGCCAGCTGACCGACATCCACGTCTGGGGACCCGAGGTTGGCTACTGGCACGGCTGCCCCTGGAACAAGGACGGGCGAGACTACCGGCACGAGGACTACAGCACCGAAGACGGATACGGGGCGGGATACTTCAACAAGGCCATACAGCAGGTGAACGTACAGAAACCCGATTTCTGCGTCTTCACAGGGGACTACGATCTGGGCATATGGAAGCTCAGGAACGTGGACTACGGCAACATCGACCAGTACAAGGGCACTTCGTTCGCCGGTGACTACTACGAGTATCACTTCGAGATGGACTGGTTCTACGAGGAGATGCTCAAGCTCGACGTGCCCGTTTTCATGGTTGTGGGAAACCACGATGCCGACGCCCGCTACGATAACCACAAGAAGAACGAGCTGGGGAATCTCCAGGAGGACTACCTGGCAACCTACGAGAACCTCTTCGGGCCCCGGTATTACTCCTTCGACTACGGGCCTGATTACCAGTTCCTCGCGCTCGACTCGATGGACTGGCCGGTTTCGCACCGCAAACTCACCCTATTGTTAAATGACAGCAGCTGGCCCTGCACCCCGGGAGCTACACAGGGGCAGTTGAGCGGTGGGGGAGACACGTGGCAGGAAGGGTTTACGCAAGAAAGAGAAGACGCCGTTGACGAGGGCAAGTTCACCGGCCAGCTTCTCTGGGTGAAGAACGAGCTCGAGAACAGCCAGGCCGCCAAGATGCGCGCCTGCGCCATGCACCACGACCCCTGGAAGTACGAGGGCTCGGGGGAAATGTGGAAGCAGACCGGCACCTACCCTGATATCAACTACGGCAACGGTGACGGCCGGCTCGCGAGCATCAAGCTGATGCGGGAGAACAAGGTGGCACTGGAGATAAGCGGGCACGCCCACTCGGACTCCTACGGGGAAAAACAGTGGGAGGACCACGAAGGAAACCCGGTCCCGGGCACGACCATGTTCGTCAATACCACCTCCGCCCAGTTCGACAAGACGAGCAACAACTGGTCCTACCCCGGCTACCGGAGGATATGGTTGGACAACGGCGACGTGGACAACTTCTACTACGAGATCGCCACCGACATGCAGGGCGACGATCAGCGGTGGTCCACGCCCGTCTTCAAGGGTACCGTCGTGGGGGGTTTGAGCGACTACGACAGCATGACAGACCCCATGGTACAGACCACGTGGAACCCCTCCCCCCCGGGGAGCGACGAGAACGTGACCTGCACGGCGACCAACTACCTCTCGGGGGAGGAGTTCGCCGACGGTTCCGGGCAGTGGACGGGGGACCTCCCGGGCGCCTATCTCGAGTTCCCGATGCCATACCTCACCGACAACTACTACTACGAGGTAACGGGCGGAAGCTTCGGGGACATCTACGACTCGGGCGGCGAACCCCCGAGCCGCAGGATCTGCCAGGTCTACACAGACATAGACCACGCCCCGGACGGTAGTACGCCGACCACGAAAGACGTGTCGGTGAACAAGAGCGCGGGTCCCGACAATATGGACCCGACTGTCGACAACTTCCTGATCGAAGGCGGCGCCCCCTCCACGAAAGACGCGGACGTCGACCTCACGATAGAGGCCAGCGACACCGGCGGCTCGGGGTTGATGGACATGATGATATCCAACAACGCTTCATTTACCGGCGCGACCTGGGAGCGTTACAGGTCCACCAGGAAGTGGACCCTCGAGATGGGGGCCGGCGACAAGACCGTCTACGTCAAGGTGCGGGACGCGGCAATGCCGGGCAACGAGTCAGCGCCGGACGACTCCACGATATACCTCGGGCCCGCGCCGACCTTCGACTCCTTTGATCCCGGCGAGGGCAAGTACGGGGATACCATCACTATTGACGGCCAGGACTTCGGCGCTTCCCGGAGCCGGCACTCACACATTGAGTTCAACGGCTACAGGGCCGCGGACAGCGACATAGTCACCTGGACCGACACCGAGATCAAGTGCAAGGTGCCCTACGGGGCGACCACGGGAGACATCACGGTCTCGGTGCCCGCCGGCACCGCGACCTCGCCCGGCCCCTTCCACGTGGTCCCCACCATCAGCTCTATCTCCCCCGAAAAGGGGGACAACAACGGCTCCGTCGAGATCACGGGCCTCGCGGGCACCGGCTTCTACGACGGGGCCGGCCATCCCGTGGTCAAGCTCAAGAAGGGTGCCGGGGAGATCGACGGCACGGGGGTGAGCGTCGTCTCCGCCAACAATATAACCTGCTCCTTCGACCTGAGCGGAGCAGAGACCGGGGCCTGGGACGTCTACGTGGAGAACGCAGACAACCGTTCGGGCACCCTCCCCGGCGCGTTCACGGTCGAGTATCCTCCCCCCGAAGTAGAGAGCGCAACGCCGCACGTGGGGGCGAACGACGAGACGTTGGACATAAGTAACCTGGCCGGTGAGTACTTCCGCCCCGGCGCTTCGGTAAAGCTGAAGATGAAGGGAAAGCCCGACATTACCGCGACCGGTGTGGAGGTGCCGTCTTCCAACCGCATAACCTGCAGCGTCGGCCTCGAGGACGCCTTCCCGGGGGCCTACGACGTGGTGGTGACCAACGACGACGGTAAGAGTGGCACGAAGTCCGGTGGGTTCGTGGTCAACGAGGCCGAGGATCCCGAGATAACGGGCATCGACCCGGACCACGGCCCCGTGGGAACGAATGTTGAGATCAACGGGGACAACTTCGATGCGTCCAGGGGCGGTTCCTGCGTGGAGTTCGACGGCATCGAATGCTCGGACTCCGACTACGTATCCTGGTCGGACAAGAAGATAGAGGTGAAGGTCCCGGCCGGTGCGACGACGGGCCCCGTTACCGTAAACGCTCCCCGCGGCGCCAGCAACGGCGCCGACTTCGCGGTGACGAACCCCACCTGGTACCTGGCTGAGGGGTCCACCGACTGGGGATTCGATACTTACGTCACCGTCGAGAACCCCAACTCCACCGAGGTCACTGCTGAAGTGACCTACATGACCCCTGCCGGCTCCGTGCGGCGCCCGGACATCAGCCTGCACCCGATGAGCCAGACCACGATCGACCCAAGGAACGACATCGGCGCGACGGACGTGTCCACGATGGTCCGCTGCAAGGAGAACAGGGAAATCGCGGTGGACAGGCGCATGCTCTGGACCGGGCCCGGCGCTCCCTCCCAGGAGGGGCACAGCTCGATCGGCGTGCCCGCCCCCGCGAAGACCTGGTACCTGGCGGAGGGCTCCTCGAACTGGGGCTTCGAGTGCTGGCTTCTCATCCAGAACCCCAACGACACGGACGCGACCGCCACCGTCACCTACATGATAGAGGGAAAGGGTACGGCAAGCGCGGTCAAGACGATACCGGCCAACTCGCGGCGGAGCTACAACATGGCGGATGACATCGGTGGCGGGGACGCCTCGATCAAGGTGGAGGCGGATGTGCCGGTCATCCCGGAGCGATCGATGTACCGCTACGACCGCCGGGAGGGCCACGACTCGATAGGAACCACCACGCCTTCGACGGATTACTACCTCGCCGAGGGAACCACCGACTACGGATTCACCACCTATGTCCTTGTGCAGAACCCGAACGACCAGACGGCGAACGTGACCGTCACCTACATGACGGAAGACGGGCCGGTGCCCCAGCCGGAGTTCCAGATGTCAGCGAACTCACGAATGACGATAGATGTAAACGACCAGGTGCCGTCGAAGGACCTATCCACGTGGGTGCACGCCGACAGGCCCGTCATCGCGGAGCGCTCGATGTACTGGGGCGAGGGCACACCACTCGGGGAAGCCTGCCACGACTCCATCGGCATGCCGGCCGCCCACGACACCTTCTACCTGCCCGACGGGGAGACGCAGAACGGTTACGAGACGTGGACGCTGGTCCAGAACCCGAACGTATGCGACGTTGAAGTATTAATCACCTACCTCACGCCCACCGGAAATGGCGACGTCAAGTTCACCGATACGGTGCCCGCCAACTCGAGGAAGACGTACAGCATGGCCGACAGGCTCGGGGAAGGCAAAGCCTCGGTGCTCGTGGAGTGCGTGACGTCGGACAAGAGGATAATGGTGGAGCGCTCCATGTACTGGTCCAACATGGGTGCCGGAACCTGTACTATTGGAGGGTATTCCGACTGATCACACCCCGATCGTTATCCAAAATGCAAATCGGTGCCTGGCACTGATTTGCATTTTTCAGTCGGTGAAGCCAATTACGTCGGAGCCGCCGGTCCACGCCCCGCTGTAGTTGAAGTACATGGGTCGCTCGACGATGATCCCCAGGCCGTTCGTGCACTCTACCGCTGCGGAGAAGTCGTGTGAGACGTCGTCGCCCACGCCGAGGAAGTCCGACACCTTTACGGTCACCCGGGAGATCGCTGCCACGTTCACATTCTGCTCCCTTGTCGTCCCATCCCCCAGCATGTAGGTAATCGCCACCTCGGCATGGGCCAGCTGCGGGTTCTGGATGCAAAGGTAGGGATCGAAGTCGGGTCGGCACGTCTCTTCCGCGAAGTAGAACGAATTGGACGGAGCCGGCGTTCCCACGACGTCATGTCCGCCGGTCCAGTTGAGCGACGAGGAGCCCTGGTAGTCGAAGTACATGGGGCGCTCGGCGACTATCTCCACGTTATTGGTGCTCTCCACCAGGGAGGAGAAGTCGTGTGAGACGTCGTCGCCCACGCCGAGGAAGTCCGACACCTTGACCGTCGAACGTGAGTGGGGATCCACCCTGACCTGATCCACCCTGTTGGTACCGTCACCCAGCATGTAAGTGAGCTTGACCTCCGCCGCCAGATCGCCCGGGTTCTGGATGCAGATGTAGGTGTCGAAGCCGGGGCGGCAGGTGCCCTCCGCAAAGTAGAACTTCTCCGCCGGGGAGACGGCCCCGATGACGTCATGACCGCCGGTCCAAACCCCGTTGTAGTTGAAGTACATCGGGCGCTCGGCGATTATCTCCTTCTTGTTCGTGCAGGCCACCTTCGCCGAGAAGTCGTGAGCGGCGTCGTCTCCCACGCCCAGAAAGTCCTCCACCCTGACCGTCGAGCGGGAGTGTGGCGCCAGGGCCATGTCCTGTTCCATCGTGACGCCGTTCCCTAGCATGTAGGTTATCTTGACGTTCGCGGTATCCGACCCGGGGTTCTGTATAGTCAGGTAGGGGTCGAAGTCGGGGCGGCAGGTCCCTTCCGCGAAGTAGTAGGTGGTCGATGGGTCGTGCTCTCCGACGACATCGTCCCCCCCGGTCCAGTTGAGCGACGAGTAGCCCTGGTAGTCGAAGTACATCGGGCGCTCGGCGATTACCGCGAGCTCGTTGGTGCACTCCACGGCGGCGGAAAAGTCGTGGGCGGTGTCGTCTCCCACCCCGAGGAAATCCGATACCTTGACGGTGTAGCGGGAACTCGCCGGCACTGTAAACGCCTGCTCCCTGGTCGTCCCGTCACCCAGCATGTACGTTATCTTCACGTCCGCCTCGTCCCGCTCGGGGTTCTGTATACAGAAATAAGCATCGAAGTCGGAACGGCAGGTCCCTTCCGCGAAGTCGAACTCGAAGTCCTCGACCGCGAACTTCAGCGTATTTGAGTTGCCCCACGGCGTCAGGACCGTGACGTTTCCGGTCAACGCCCTCATGGGCACCCTGCACTCTATCTTGTAGTCCGACCAGGACAGGAATGTATCGGCGTCGGCTCCGTCGAAGGTCACCTTCGAGGAGCCCCGGGTCGCCCCGAAGTTCTTCCCGGTCAGTGCCACGACGGTTCCCACGGTGCCTGAGCCGGGGCTGACGTCGCTCAAGACGGGCGGTTCCGTCGGTTTGGCATGGACGGTGAGCCCGCCCTCAAGCGGGACAGGGGTCTCACCTCCGGTTACCACGTTCACGTCCCTCGAGCCCGGCGCGGCGTCATCGTCGATCTTGACGTTGGCGGCGGTGGCGTGTTCGGAATCCGACACGTTGGTACCCTGCGCTTTCACCCCTTCCCCCGAGATGACCGTTTCGCTCAGCCCGTCGGCGAAGTGGGTACCTTCTCCCAGGATTTGCATGTTGATAACGTGTCCCTGCACCGCGTCGGTCGGCGATAGACTCTGTATGTGGGGCTCGACGACCACCAGACCCCCGGGGAGGGCATTAGGGTACTCGAGCCCCGGGGTCACGACGTTCACGTCCCTGGGCCCCAGGTCGGCGTCCGCGACCACGACAATATCGACAATCGCCACCCCATTGTTCGTTACGTTAGTCGCCTGCACTTCGATGCCTTGGCCGGTGAAGGTGCCCTCGCTCAGCCCCTGCTGGAAGTGGGTGTTCCTGCCCGACACTGTGAGGGAGTATTCGTTGCCCTGCACAACCTGCGGGGGTTGGCAACCACTGATGAACGGGGTGGCCTCCGCGTTCACCGTGAAGCCTTCATAGAGGGCTTGCGGCGTCTGTTCCCCCTCCGTATAGACGTTCACGCCCCGCGGTCCAACGGTGGCGTTTCCGTCGATCTTGATTTTGGCGATGGCATACTCGTCGGTTACGACGTGGGTATTCTCGACCTTTATGCCGTCACCGAAATCGGCCGTGCTGACGCCCTTGGTGAACTGCGTGTTCTCCCCATTGATGACGACGCGCAGTTCATCCCATTGCTGCGCCACCTTGGGTTTGCATAAATCTATTTTCGGCTGCGGTGGCGGCGGTGCCTCCTTTACCTGGAAAACCTCGGTTTGCGACTGCGCCACCTCGCTTTCCGTAGTCACGGTAACGTTCCGGCCCCCCACTTGGGCGTTCGTCAGGACGTCTATCGAGGCCCTGGCCTCCGTATGGCTGACCGCACTCGTGCCCGTAACATCCACGCCGCCGCCGCCAAAGTCGGCCGTGCTCGCGCCCGTCTGAAAGTAGGTATTTACACCCGTGATATCTATAGGCTTGTTCTCGTCTCCCTGTATGGCACTATTGGGGTCGCAGCCCGCGATATAAGGCAGGAGGTGGCCGTGAACTATCGTGCCGTTGCTACCTACGGCCCACATGTTGTTGCTGTCCACCGCCGAAACCGCGTACAGCGCCCCCACGCCGCCCGGGACTGACTGTTTATTCCATGTCTGGCCCGCGTTGCTCGTGTGAATGATCGAGCCGTTGTCGCTCACCGCCCAGGCCTTGTCCCCGCTCACCGCCGAGACGCCCCGTAGGTTGCCGACTCCCGAAGGGGCGGTCTGCACTGTCCAGGTCGGGTCGCCCCCGCCGGCGGGAGGACTCCAGTAGAGGATCCTTCCACTCTCTCCCACCGCCCAGGCGTGATCGCCGTCAACCACGGAGACCCCGTACATGTCGTAATCCTTGGTGCTGAAGTAGTTCTTTTTCCACTTGGATGGGTCGGAGTCGTTGAGGTATTGCGCGTAGCCTTCCTTTCCGACCGCCCAGCCCACGAAGTTGTCCCCGCTCTTTATCACGGATATCCCGTAGTACGTGAGGTGCTCGGCGGTTATGGGACCGCAGCCTTTCCAATTGTCTCCGCCATCGGTGGAGTAGTCGAAGGCGTGGTGACTGTCGTAATCTCCCAATCCGGCCACCCACACGTTCTGAGAACCCACGGACGTCACCGCGTATCGGTCGTTCGGCTGCTTTGGCTTTGCATCCCAGGTCGAGCCGTCCTCGGTCTTGTAGATGTAGCCACCGGCTCCGGCTGCCCAGGCGGTCTGGTTGTTGTTAGCGGCCACCGCGTACAGATAGCGCGAAATCTTGTCCCTGCTCTGTTCCGTCCAGTCGAGTCCCGCGTTGGACGTGTAGTAGATCTTTCCGTTCTGACCCACCGCCCAGCAGTGATCCGAATCCGGGGCCGCTACACCGTAAAGGCTCACGGATGTGCCGGCATCCTGCTTCGTCAACACGAACGGGGCATCTCCGGCGCCCGAACCATTCGACCCCCCGGCGAGGGGTGAGCAAACCATGAGAACGGTGGTAAACGCGAGTAGTAATACGGCCGATTTGGCTCCCCTGGTCTGCATGACCTCCCCTTCTTTTACATTTCGCGGGCAACGTCCCGCGGTGAGACGCGTGTACATATCCAAGCAGTATGATATCACCACGCACGAACCGCTCGCTAACGCGATCGATGGCCCCGCCGGGGCCGGCAAGGCCATTGACATAATAATTGTCAATATTTACAGACTCAACTAATGATGGGATTGTCACTTTTTACTAAAACTAAATAACCCCCCAGAAATAGGGAAAAACAACTGGCGGAGGGAGAGGGATTCGAACTTCCCTTGAGACGGGCCTCTCAGGCCCGCCTAAATCCCGGCCTAAGAGGCCGGGCTAAAGACCCTTGTTATTAAGCAAGGCCTGAGCAGGATGCGTGCTATAAGGGACGTTGTCGAGCGCTCGAACGTCGCCTCTCCGGGAGGTCGGCCGTCGGCTCGCGCCCGGTCAGTCGAGCCAGGTCGTTATCTCGTCGAACGGCGGGCGGTCGGTCGCCGGGGGCCACTCGGTGGCGTAACCGAGGGCACAACCGACAAGGGCGAACTCACCCGGCGTGAGCCCTAAAAGCTTGCAGAACTCGGGGTCTTCCGAATGCCGAGAGGCGGCCGATATGAGCCGGAACCCCATGCCGAGCGCGGTGGCTTTGAGCCACATGTTCTCCATCACGTGTGCGAGCGACTCCAGTTCGACGGGAGGTATTCCTTTCTTCTCGGCGGCCACGACGAAATAGGGAGCGCTCTCGAAGCCGATCTCACCGCCTTCTGCGACCGACTTGAGGCGCGCCGCGAAGGGAGGAGGCTCGGAGCCTTCGGGCGTGTTGTCAAGAATAGCCTTCAATGCGGCGATGACAGCTGCCTTCATGATGGAGGCCGCCTCCCTGACGGTCTTGCCGCCCTTCTCCATCACGAAAAAACGGCGGAAGAGCCTGTAATCACCGACCGCCGCCGCGGCATAAGGCGCAAGCAGGCCGGCCCGGAGCACCTGCTCGACATGCTCCTTCGGCGGGATCTCGTCGGTGAACGAGCGAACCGTGCGTCGCTCGGCGATCACTTTGTCGAGCTGCCTGTTGAGCTC
>JAENXM010000064.1 GCA_016649525.1 Actinomycetota bacterium | reverse complement strand
GGAGATGTGTATAAGAGACAGGTATAAGAGGAATGGTTAGTTTCAAGGAGCTTCCAGAGGAAGAGCTTTTCCTGGCGGGTAGCACGGCCTGCCAGGGTTGTCCCGCGAGTCTTGCCCTGCGCATCGCTTTCAAGGCGCTCGGCAGGGATACGATACTGCTGGTCGTCGCCTCCTGCACGTCGGTGCTTCAGGGCTCCTACCCGCTTTCGGCGATAGACCTCCCGCTCATGAACGTGCTGTTCGCCACCGGTGGCGCTAGCGCTTCCGGCGTGCTTGCCGGCGTGAAGGCGCTCGTCAAGCGGGGCGAGCTGGAGGAAGAGCCGACTGTGCTAGCCTGGGCCGGTGACGGCGGCACATACGACATCGGCATCCAGTCCCTGTCGGGGGCGGCTGAGCGTGAGACGGATTTCATCTACGTCTGCTACAACAACGAGATGTATTCGAACACCGGGACCCAGCGAAGCGGCGCCACGCCGCTGGGTGCCTGGACCACCACCACTCCCGCCGGCAAGATCCACCCCCGGAAGGACATCGCCCAGATAATGATCGCCCACAGGATCCCGTATGTGGCGACGGCCTCCCTTGCGTATCCTCTTGATTTCTACCAGAAGATGCTGAAGGCGAAGGGCATCCGGGGGACCAAGTACATAGAGCTGCTCGCTCCCTGTCCGCCCGGCTGGAGGTTCCCCTCGAGCCAGATGATAGAGGTCAGCCGCAAGGCCGTGCAGAGCGGCATGTGGCTCCTTTACGAGCACGAGGACGGGGAGACACGCTTCACAGCGGCCACCAAGAGGATCATAGAGGGCAAGGTGAAAAAAAGGCCGGTGAAGGACTACCTCGAGATCCAGGGACGCTTCAGCCAGATCCTCGCGAGCAGGGAAGGAAAAGAGGCAGAGGACCTTCTGGAGCAGGAGGTCTCCGAGTCCATCCGCAGGCTCCACGGCTGGGTTCCCGAGTATATCTGACAGGGGATGCTCTCTTACACCTCGAATAAAAACCCCTGGATTACCCCTTGACTACTCATGTATAGGCGGCTGTCTGCCGAATAAAGAGTAGGAGAACCAAGGGGGTGATTCGACGTGGCCATTAGTACTTTTTATATCGTCGCTCTGGTTGTGGGAGTGGTCTGCGGTCTCGGCTGCGTGGCCCTCGCCAGGAGCAAGAACAGGAATGCAGTGGGTTTCTTCTGCCTCGGGCTTCTTCTGGGGGTCATAGGCTTGATAATAGCCCTCTTCATTCCTACCAGGGAGGCAGTGCCGACCGCCCAGACCGCCGGCACGCAGGTCCGAGTGGATAACGTGCCCAACGTGAAGTGAAAGTTCCGCGAACGCGGGTATAGAAGGAGCTGCTATCCGGTTAGCTCCTTTTCTATTTGTGCTAAACTCTTGGGGCCAGACCAATGTAAGATTCACTTCGAAGCCGGTGTAGCTCAGTCGGTAGAGCGGCTCACTCGTAATGAGCAGGTCCGCGGTTCGAATCCGCGCGCCGGCTCCAGTTCCGATGTTAGCGAAAGCCTGTTTTTTCACGCTTTTTGGCCGTTCAGTCGCTTTCCGTTATTTTCCGTTCTTGTATTGCTTTTCTATTATCATAGGTCTATTGATGGGTAGAATTGGAACAGACAAAGGTAAGGGGAGGCGGAGAAATGAAAGTGCTAGTGATCTCCAGTAATAAGATCAAGGCACTTGCCGCTCCAATACCCGCTTTTCCATCCGGCCCGGCATACATAGCTGGCGGGGCACTGGAAGCCGGTCACGAAGTTGAGGTCTTCGATGCCTGTCTTGCCGATGACGTGACCAGTGAGCTAACCGAACACGTCGAAAGGTTTGATCCCGATGCGATAGGTATTTCTGTCAGGAACGTACGCGCGCGCCGGTGGTCTGACCATCAGGACTTACGTCCAGGAGTAAAGGAGATTACGGACTCAGTAACACGGATCTCAACCGCGCCCATAGTGCTCGGCGGCCCGGCCATCAATAACTTCGGCCGAGAGTGGCTGGAGTACCTGGACCTTGATTTCGCGCTCAGGGGCGAGAGTGAGCTCACCTTTACGAGGTATCTTGATATGCTTGATGAGGGTGGAGACATTCACACAATCCAGGGGTGCGTTTACCGCGAAGACGGGCAGCTTTTCGAGCTTCCAATCGAGCCTATAGAGGATCTTGATGCAACTCCATATCCCGCCTTCGAGCTTTTTGACCTGGATGGATACAGGACCCTGGGGGGTTCTCCTGCGTTATTCACCAAGAGGGGCTGCTCTTTCCATTGTACTCACTGCCCTCAGAACATACTGGAAGGCTCTCGCTACAGGTTGAAGTCTCCGAAGCGCGTAATCAATGAGATCGATAGAGCAAGAAGCGCGGGAAACGCGGACATGTTTTATTTCAGCGACAATCTATTCAACTTCCCCAAGTACCATGCTGAGGCCATCTGTCATGAGTTGATAGAGCAAGAACTCGGGATACGGTGGACCGCGGATGGCCTGACTCCCTTGGGGATGACCAGGGATTTTTGCCGTCTGCTAAAGGAATCGGGATGTGCGGCCGCGTCCCTTTCCGTGGAGAGCGGGTCCGAGTGGATGCTCAAGAGAATGAGAAGAGGTTACTCCACGGAACATATAAGAGAGGCCATTACCAGCCTCTCTAAAGCGGAGCTTCCATTCATGGTTTCCTTGCTTCTGGGGGGGCCTGGGGAGTCTCCAGAGACCATCGCCGAGTCCATAGATTTGCTCGGCAGCCTCCCTCAAGCTCAGATAGTGAACGTCAATATCGGCCTTTCGCTGGAACATCACCAAAGTGTTCTCGCGGATGCTCGAAAAGACGGTCAGCTTCAGGATGAAAGCGATTTGTTTGATGGAAGTTATTACCTTTCGCCAGAGCTTTCGGAAGATTACCTAAGGGACCTCGTCGAATCGCTGAGGGACAAAGCGAACTGGTTTGTTGTATGAGCCGAGTAAACTAACGTGGTAAAGGTATCGAGATCCGTTCTCCAGATCTGTCCTATTCCGTCCAAGCCGGTGTAGCTCAGTCGGTAGAGCGGCTCACTCATAATGAGCAGGTCCGCGGTTCGAATCCGCGCGCCGGCCCTCTTTTGTTTTCCTCTCAAATTGCCGATTAATAGTTCGTTCAAAAGGATAGTCAACGCGAGAAACGGGAGCCGGAAGGATTTTGGGCATCTTTTAGACGTCAGGCAGTTGTGTTTCGCATGCCCGGATAATCCAGACGCGCATATCCGTGGGGCGGGATTTCAGCGCCCTGCACGATAGTGCCCGCTAAAGCGGTTCCGAGGGACGACCATGGAAGACCGTGAGGAGATTACCGGCCGCGACGGCGTGGTAGTGTCGCTCAAACAGGCCCTGTCAGAGCTCGAGACACCAGGGGGGCACGAGCCGCTTGTTGCCGTCCAGGGTCTTGACGAAAAGGGCGTCATATCTCAATGGAACGCCGGTTGTGAGCACCTGTACGGCTACAGCGAGCCAGAGGCCCTCGGAAGCCGCGTTCAGGACCTTCTTCTCTCGGGGGCCGAGGTCGCCAGATTCGAGAAAGCGCTTGCGGAGGTTGTGAGGACCGCCGAGGCGAGCCAGCCGCGGGAGCGTATGGTCAAGACGAGCGGCGGCAGCCGGTGGGTGCTTTCAGTCATGTTTCCCGTCCTCGAGAACGGGCAGGTCGAGAAGGTCTATTCGGTGGACGTCGACATGACCGAGCGCAAGCTTGCCGAAGAAGAGCTTGCGTATAGGGTGAAGCTTCTCGACTCGGCCACCGACTCGATACTCGTCTACGATTTCGAAGGGGACTTCATCTATGCCAACAGGGCGGCCTGCGGGTCTCTCGGATACGGAAGAGAAGAGCTGGAGGCGATGCGGCTCTACGAGCTCGTCCCGGCGGAACAGCGGGAAGAACTGCGTCTCGCGGTGGAGGCGCTGAACGGGAGCAGGGAGGCTACCCTGAGGACCTCCCAGGTTCGCAAGGACGGGACGGTAGAGCCCGTGGAGATACATGCGAGCGTCGTCGATTGGAGCCGCGGGAAAGCGATTCTGTGCCTCGTCCGCCGGGTCGCTCCTTACGCCGAGAGCGAGGAGGGGGTGGCGCGCCTCAACCGACTCTACTCGGTCCTTATAAAGACCAACGAGGCGATCGTTAGGATAAAGGAGCCGCAGGAACTCTACGAGGAGGCCTGCCGGATCTCCGTCGAGGAAGGGCTGTGCAGCCTGGCATGGGTGGGGATCGTCGATTCCGACACGAATATCGTTAAGCCGGTCGCCCGCTGGGGGAAGGACGCGGGGTACCTCGATGAGGTTTGTGTCTCGATCCTCGAGATACCGGAAGGATTTGATTCGACGGGGACCGCCGTGCGCGAAAACAGGTATGTCGTCTGCGAGGATTTCGGGCGCGACGCGAAGGCACTGCCCTGGAAAGAAAAAGCCCGCAAGCGCGGCTTTCGCTCGAACGCCGCCTTTCCCCTGCGGGTTGGGAAAGACGTAGTAGGGGCATTCACCCTCTATTCCGAGGAGCCGCGCTTCTTCGACGAGAATCAGGTCAGGCTCCTTGAATCCCTGTCGTCAGACCTCTCGTTCGCTATCGAGTCACTGGTGAAAGAGAGACAGCGCGAAAAGGCTGAAGACGCGCTGAGCGCGGGCGAGAGCTATTTCCGCTCACTCATCGAGAACGCCCTCGACATAATGGCGGTCATCGATGCCGAGGGAGTCGTCCGCTACGCCAGTCCATCGATCGAGCGCGTGCTCGGCTACAAACGCTCCGAGGTGAGAGGCCGGCATTCCCTCGGGTTCATACACGAAGAGGATGCTGGCACTTTCACGGGCCTGCTGGAAGCGATAAGGAGGGACCCCGGCGCCGCCCAGTTCGCGGAGGTCCGTTTCCATCACAAGGACGGCGGCTTCCGGATGCTCGAGACCGTAGGTGGAAGCTTCGTGGACAGTGACGGGGTTCCCGGCATCGTCATAAACGCCAGGGACGTGACCGAGAGGAAGCTGGCAGAAGCCCATCTGCGCCAGAGCGAGGACACGGTAAGGGCCCTGTTGAGCGCGCCCCCGGAATCGGCGTTCATGGTGGATACCAGGGGAACTATCATCGCGCTGAACGACGCGGGCGCAAAGGCGTTGAAAGGGAGTACGGAAGACCTGGTCGGCGCCAGCCTCTTCGAGCTGCTGCCTCCTGAAGTGACGAAAGAAAGAAGGGCAAAGATCGAGCAGGTGCTTCGCACGGGCCGGCCGGTCCGTTTCGAGGACGAGTGTGAAGGCGCATACTTCGACAACAGCGTTTACCCCGTCTTCGATGAGCCGGGTAAGGTATCCAGGCTCGCCATCTACGCCCGCGATATAACGGCGCAGAAGCGGGTCGACGCGATCCAGAAGAAAGACCGGGACTTCATATCGGCGGTCCTGGACACCGTGGCCGCCCTGGTTGTGGTATTGGAGAAGGAGGGCCGGATTGTGCTCTTCAACCGCTCCTGCGAGGAGACTACCGGGTATTCCGCTGAAGAGGTCAGGGGCAGGCCGGTGTGGGACCTGCTCGTGAGCCCCGAGGATGTCGCTATGGCGAAGGCCGTCTTCAAAGACATGATGGTGGGCCAGCCGGCCAGCGAGTACAAGAACTACTGGTTGACCAAGAGCGGTGACCGCCGGCTCATCCAGTGGTCCAACACAGCCCTGCTCGGTGAGGGTGGCTCCGTTGAGTACGTGATCGGCACCGGCATAGACGTGACGGAACGAAAGGTTGCCGAGGATGCGCTGCGAGAGTCGGAGGAGAAATACCGCACCATCTTCGAGTCCACCGGGACCGCGATGTGCATATTGGAGCGTGACACCACGATATCCTTCCTCAACCACGAGTTCGAGAGGATGACCGGGTACAGCGCGGACGATGTCGAGTGGCATAAGAGCTTCAAGGACTTCCTCCTCGACGAAGATATCGGTGATGTCTTGAAGTATCACGAAGATGCCGTCGATGACCGTCTGGAAGTGCCGGTGATCTTCGAGTCCCGCATCAGGGACAGAAAAGGGAAATCAATCGACGTCCTTGTGAACCTCGGGAGGCTCTCGTGGATGGACAGCAGTGTGGTCTCCCTCATCGATATCACTAAGGAGAAGGGTTACGAACGTAACCTGCGGGAGAACGCGGAGCGCATGAGGCGGTTCCTGGCCGTTGCATCGCACGAGCTCCGCCACCCGATAACCATCGTCGGTGGATACGCGAAGACACTTATCACGCACATGGACAAGATGTCCAAGAAGGAGATATCCGAGATACTCAAGGACATGGACGTCGCGGCGGATCGACTGACCGGCTTCGTCGAGGAGCTGATTGATTACACCCGCGTGGAGGATGGACACCTCAGTGTGGACAAAAAGGAACTGGACCTCGAGCTTCTCCTCAAGATGTCGCTCAAGAATATGCAGGAGATGAGCCTGGAAAACGAGTTGAAGCTGGAGGTCGCTCGTGAGATCGGGCTGGTTGAGGTGGACCCGGAGAAGTTCATCCAGCTGCTGGTCATACTACTCGAGAACGCCATCAAGTTCTCGCCCCCCGGGGCTCCCGTCGAGGTGATTGCCGAGAGGGAGGACGGGGAAGTGGTTATATCCGTACTTGACAACGGAATGGGCGTTCCCGAAGAGCACAGGGAAAGGATTTTCGACCGCTTCTACCAGGTCGAGGACGCGCAGCATCACTCCAAGCCCGGCATGGGCCTGGGCCTTTACATAGCGAGAGAGATCGTGAAGGCCCACGGGGGAATGATCCGGTATGAGCCGCGCGAGGGCGGCGGCTCGGCCTTCCGCTTAAACATCGAATAGGTATTCCCTTTCAGTACTAAAATTCCAGATTAAGTAGAGCTTCAATTCATGTTATTATGCCGTTGTTTGGCAATACTGGCTGGAAACTGCCCGTTTTGCTTGCGGGGGAACAGATAACCCGCTAAAAAGAGGAGCAATGACGCTTTCATTTTGATGAATCCGACAGCATTCATGGGGAGTTATTCGGAGGGAACAGCGGCATAGTGAAGAGTCAGTCGCCTGCTATCAGCCTGGGAACAGGGTACGGTACAGGAATTGTTACTAGGTTAGCAACGTGGATCCGTTCAAATTGGTGGAAATGCCTCGTACTCATTTGCTATGTTGCGCTCTTGACAATCATTGTCTCCAAACATGAGCCCTGGCGCGACGAGGCACAGTCCTGGCTCATAGCGAGAGATGCAAACCCTGTAGAGCTGTTCACTCGATATCTACGGTACGAGGGGCACCCTTTTCTATGGTATTTGATCCTCATGATTCCGGCCAAACTCGGGCTACCCTATATCACAATGAGTATCATATCTGCGGCAATTGCCAGTTGCACTGTGTATCTAATCCTATGGCACTCACCTTTTCCGAACTACATCAAGGTATTGTTACCTTTTTCGTTCCTTTTCTTTTACCAGTTTGCAGTTGTAGCCAGGAGTTACGTTCTAATACCGCTGCTGCTGTTTTTCATTGCTATTATTTACAAGGAGAAGACGGAGCGATTCTACCTTTTCATCGTCTTATTATGCCTGTTGGCAAATGTTAGCCTTCACGGGATAGTGATAGCTGTATCCTTTTTGTTTATTCATGCACTAGAACTAAGCAGAAAATGGTCGGCATTAAGCAAGACCCTTAAGAAGAAGCAGATCATTGGTTATCTAATATTTTTCCTGGTGATGATTTTCATCGCCATCACATTATGGCCACCTTCAGACATTAATCCTTCTGTATGGATTAGATCAGCACTTACTCCTGGCCAGAGTCTAAATGAGTCTATGACCAATGTGTGGTTCTACTCATTGATAGCGTTGGTACCAATACTGCTCTGGATATTCTTAAGGGGACTGACACTTGAGTATGTATTACCGACCATGTCTATAATGCTGTTCTTCTCAATTGTCTATTATTCCGCATACCATGCAGGAATCTTGTTCTTTCTATTAATATTCGTTCTATGGCTGAGTTTCAGTAATTATGAGAAGCATATGAATATCTTCCACCGATTGCCAGTTGACGTATGTGGGAGATGTATAATCGCATATGCTTTTGCGGGCATTCTATTGACTCGGGCCCCTCTAAAACTAGTGTTTATACCTGTTTATGTTTGCGTTATTGTTCTCTTACCGATTTTGATTTATTTTGTAACTAGGGGCGGATATATCACTATTGAACAGGCTAAGACAAGACAATTCATATACTTCAAGAGAGCCGCAATTCTAGCCATAATAATGGTTCTCCTCTTTCAGGTCGGGTGGACAGTCAAGTCGTTTTCTTACGATTTTCGTAATAACTATTCTGGTGCCCGTTCTGTGGCGGACTATATTAAGAGAAATCACTTGGATTCCGGCAAGATTTCTGTTATTAACGGATCGGGGACAATATCTATATTGCCTTATTTTTCCCATAATATCTTTCATAACTACAACGGGGGGAACAAGAACATAAGTTTCTGGGTCTTCTCTAAAGAGAACGCAAACTTGAGTGGGGATACCAGTGTCTCCAGTATTAACAAAATCATAAATGATTCACCGGATACGATAATAATGTTTTCAAATGTAGAGCCACCAATCCAAATATATGGTTATGAACCTGCTTATCGTTCAATTGGGATGACCAGCAAGTACTTCCAGGACGAGTCGTTCATTGTATATAGAAGG
>JAENXM010000172.1 GCA_016649525.1 Actinomycetota bacterium | reverse complement strand
CTGTTTGGTCACGGGCAGTGCCTGCTTGAGGTCTGTGATTCCTTGTTTTTCTCGAAGATGGCACACTGAGCGGAAAAGATTTTATCTTGGCGGTGTGGCCTGATGGATTTAAGGGGCCATGGGGTAGCTGTAGTACTGTTCAAGCATGATAATGTTGGGGGGATGGACGGAGCAGCCCCTCCAGGTCTGCAGAAGTATCAATCGTACGAGCGGGAGCAATGAAGTTCATGGTGAATGCGTTGGGCATTAAGAAAGTAAGAGAAGCGGAGCGGGAAGCCGACCGCATAGTCGATGAGGCGGAGCGAAAGGCGGAAAAGATGCTAAAAGACGCCGAGGTGGAGGCTGCCGGGATGATCAGGGCGGCCGAGCGGAGAGCTCAGGCCGAAGGATCTGAACTGCTCGCCAGGTTAAACCGTGAGGCCGAGGAGGAAATCAGTCTGATGAGGAGAGGCGTTGAGGAAGAGATAAAAAGGGTACGCAGGGAGGCCTCTTCAAGGATGGAACAGGCCGTGGATTTGATACTTAAGGAGTTTTGAGGTCAGGACCATAGAGCGGGGTAATCTTGGACGAATTCTCGGGGATGCGGGATGGCCATTGAACCGGTGAAGAGGATAACAATAATCGCCCACCGGTCTCTGCAGGATGAGGTAGTCGGCGCGCTGCAGAGTGTGGGGACCGTTCACCTCAGCCCGTTCGACGGGGGCGACGAGATTTCCCAGAAAGAATTGTCAGAGGATGAAGCGGCGGCGGTTCGCCAATACACCTTGAATATTTCTAAAGTGGATTTCCTGCTCGATCTATTCAAGCAGTACGAACGTGAAAAGCGGGGCTTCGTCAGAACCATCATCAGGGACAAGTATCCCTTGACCGAAGAGGAGTTTCTGCGCGCGGAACAACGGGTGGACTTGGAGCGGGTTTATTCCGAGTGCTTCGATTTAGAGGGCAGGCTGTTGGGATTGAGAGAGAGACAGAGCAGGCTCGAAGACGAGGCGCGGGAGCTACGGGTCTGGGCCGGGGTGGACATTCCTCTGGAGGAGATCAAAGCCGGCAGGTCGTTTGATGTAACGACTGCCCGGATCATGAAGACCGACCTGGAGGATCTAAGCTCCTTGCTTTCCCAAAACGCGCCGCTCAGCGGGATAGAGGTCATTGGCGAGAAGGGCGAATGGCTTATGTGCCTCGTTATCTTTCACAGAGAGGCTCGTGAGCTCGTAATGGAAGCGCTCTCGGGTTACAAGCACGAGCTTGTGAGCGTTCCAGCAACCGAGGGCACGACAGGAGAGCGCCTTGACAGCGTGATGAAAGAACTCGAACTCGTGCGTCGTGAATTCGAGCTGCTGGTGCGCGAACTGGAAAGATACCGGGAGCACGTACCCTCGCTGGAGATTGTCCGGGAGTTTTATGAAAACCAGGCCCGCCGGGTCCAATCGATGACGTCTTTCGGGGTAACCGATTCCGCGGTTGCCGTGCAGGGATGGATCACGGAAGATGGATTTGAAAGGACGGGGACGCGGCTTCAGGATATCTCGGATGAGATGAGTGTCGAGGTATCGGACCCGACCGAAGAGGATTCTACGCCGGTATCCCTCAAGAACAGCCGGTTCGCGAGGCCTTTCGAGCTGATCACCAAATTGTACGGTGTACCGAGAAACGGCGAATACGACCCTACCTGGATAATCGCTATCTCCTTCATGGTGTTCTTCGGCTTCTGCATCGGGGATGTGGGATACGGGGTCGTACTAACAGCCGCATTCCTCTTGATGCACAAGTACCTGCCGGTCGGCCGCAGGGTGAAGGACCTCTTCGTGATGATGATGTACGGGTCGGCGTTCGCCGTTGTTGTGGGCGTGTTAACGGGGTCATGGTTCGGCATAGAGACGGCGAAGCTCCCGTCGTTTCTGAGGTCGCTTGCAGTGTTCGATCCGCTGAAAGACCCTCTTCCGGTGATGGGCGTGTGCATGGGTCTCGGCGTCGTCCATATGCTCGGGGGAACGATGGTCGAGTTCAGGGACAACTGGAGGGATGGCCGCAGGGCCGATGCCTTGATCGACCAGGGCCTCGTCCTGTTGCTCTTCCTCGGCACCGGTCTGGCAGGCGTTCTCGCTTTGCTCGGGCTCATCCCTATCTCCTCGATCTATGCCGTTCCCGCTGTTTCCGTCTTTGGAATGATCGTGCTGATGGGCCATGGAAACAGGAGCGTGCCGGGGAAAATCTTTGGCGGGCTTTATGAGACCTACAATACGCTCGTGGGCTGGATGGGTGACGTTGTCTCTTACACGCGCCTCTTTGCCCTGGGCCTTGCCACTTTCGTTATAGGCTGGGTGGTGAACACCCTTTCCGGGATGGTCATGGGGCTTGCTCCTGTCATTGGCATACTGCTTATGCTTGTATTGCTCTTAGTGGGCCACACTTTCAATATCCTGATAAACTTGCTGGGTGCGTTTGTGCATCCGCTGAGACTAGAGTTCGTGGAGTTCTTCAGCAAGTTTTATGAAGACGGAGGGCGGGAGTTCCGGCCCCTCAAGATAGAGTCCAAAGTTGTAATCATTAAGTGATGAAAGGACAGAAAGGAGGCTTCAAGTGTTTGGCACTGTTGCGGCAGTCGCGCAGGGCGCGACCCAGGCTGGCACGTGGGCGGGCCTGACCGGATTCCAGTGGGCGATATTCGGTGCGGCCCTGGCCTTTGTAGGCGGTGGCATGGGGTCTGCTATAGGCATAACGTACGTAAGCAACGTCGCGAGCGGCATACTCGTGGAGGATCCCGAGAAGTTCGGTTCCCTGCTTCCGCTCATAGCGATTCCCGGAACCCAGGGCATCTACGGACTGATAACGGCCATACTGGTTACTTTCCTCTTCAACCTGAGTAAGTTGTCCGCCCACAGCGGTATGATGGTGTTCTTTTCCTGCCTTCCGGTGGCTTTCGTATGCTGCGTTTCGGCGATTTTTCAAGGGCTTACGGCCGCCAGCGCGTCTGCGATGGTGGCCCGCAGGACGGAAGAGTTGGGGAAGGCAATGGTACTGCCGGCTCTGGTGGAGACCTACGCTGTTTTCGCGCTCATATTGACGATCTTCCTGTTCACCCGCATACCGAAGTAGCCATAGTGTCTTATAGGCGGTGATACCGGGTGCCCCTGGAGCAGTTGATTGCGCGGATAATGAATGACGCGAGGGAGAGCGCGGAAGAAATAATGAGCTCCGCCGTGCTGGAGAGATCCAGGGTACTGAGGGAAGCGGAGGTGAAGGCGGAGCAAACATACCGCAGCGTGTTTGAGGTGGAGAGGAGGGCAGCCGAGGGTGAAAAGGAGAAGATTGTTGCGGCGGAGGCACTCGAAGCGCGTAAGGAGCTCCTCAAGGAGAAGCGGGCCATCATTGAGGAGGCCTTTGACCGCGCCATGGAGCGGCTCACCAACCTCCCCGACGATGAATACGTCGAGCTGCTGGAGCGGATGATGGTCGAGGCAGCAGGGGACAGTGGGGGCGAGGTGATTATGTCTCCGGGCGACAGGGAGCGCCTGGGTGCAGAGGTCGTGGAAAGGGCTAATCGGAAACTCGCCGCGGCGGGGAAGAAAGGCTCTTTGACCCTATCGGATGAAACACGCGAGATTTTCTCCGGATTCGTGCTGCGCAGGGGCGGGGTAGAGATGAACAGCGACATCGAAGCCCTGATGAGGTCGAGGCGGGAGGATCTGGAGCGCAAACCCGTGGAGATACTTTTTGGCTGAGGCGTTGTTACCCGGCCGGAGGGGGATCATGTGGATATCGAGCCTGAAATGACTCGGGCGATGAAGACGTTCAGAAGGGTGGCCAGGTACGGGACCGCGGTCGGGCGTATCATGGTGCGCGAGGCGGGGCTATTTAACTGGCAGCGCGTCGAGAGGTTGATTGAAGCGGACTTACACGATGCCCTGCGCATCCTGCTTGAGACGAGGTACGGGAAGTACCTTGAGGGAGTCACTGTATCAAAGGAAATCGAGGACGGGCTGCAGAGGTTCATGGCCGACGAGTACCGGTTTCTGGACGAGGTCTGCGCCGGGTCTTTAGTCGCTGAGTTCATGCACGCAAAGTACGACTTCCACAACCTAAAGGTGGCCCTGAAGAGGCTGTACTTCGGTGGTGAGGAAGAGGAGATGATCTCCCGGCTGGGGAGCATCGATCCAGGAGACCTGGAACTCTCTG
>JAENXM010000367.1 GCA_016649525.1 Actinomycetota bacterium | reverse complement strand
TTCTAACATCACCCGTGGACTCGAAGCTCGTTGAGACGGCGCGCCGCGAGCTCATCGACGCCCTGGGAGAGGAAAAGGTCAGCACCAACAGGGCGATTCTCTTCACCTACTCCGGCACGGCATTGCCCTTCCCTAAGACGATGCCCGACATCGTTGTAAGGCCCAAGACGGTCGAGGATGTGCAGGTCGTGCTGAAGCTCGCAGACAAACTCCTGATCCCTGTCACGCCCATCGCGAGCGGCACCCTCGAGCCATCTGTCTATCCCCGGGCGGGAGGCATAGTGCTCGATACCTACGCCATGGACCAGATCGTCGAGATCAACACGGACGCCGCCTACGCGGTGGTGGAGCCGGGAGTCGGCATGGGCCAGTTCGTGCGGGCCATCAAACCGCTCGGCTTCCGCGCGACACTGGGGTCGTATCCTCCGGGGAACTCGGTCCTCGGCAACTACCACCTCAAGGGACACGGGACGCACCGCTCCTCCGGGATAGACTCCGAGGTGCTCGGGCTCGAGGTGGTGCTGCCGGACGGCACTGTCGTCAGGACCGGCTCGAAGGCCTTCGAGGATACATATCCGGGGATGGGCTGGCACGCGCAGTGGGGGCCGCTCCCCGACCTGAGGGGCATGTTCATGAACGCCTGCGGGACCCTCGGCGTCATCACGAAGATGGCCGCGCGTATCTATCCCCTGAACGAGGCCCAGGCGCTCCCCATAATGGGGTTCAACAGTTACGCGGACTCTGTCGAGTTCATGAAGACGGTCTCAAGGGCCAACCTCGTCGAGCACACCGTCACCTGGCACTGGGGCCTCTACACCGTCATCAACATACTCGGCCTTGGCGGGCAGCTGTCCGACTCGAGCGACTACCTGAAGATATTCATGACCGAGCCCTGGAAGGACCCGGAGGACCGCCCCTATAACCTTGTGCTCAACATCATGACCGGCTTCGAGGAGGACATCGGTACCCACACCAAACTCATCGAACGAATAGCGAAGGAGCTCGGCGGTCGCCCCATGAACGATGAGATAATGGAGCGCTTCCCGGGCGCCTGGGATTACTTCAAGACGTACGGCCTCGACCACGAGCCCTGCATCTACTTCATGAAGGGCTTCCAGCTTGGCTTCGGCTTCATGCACATACTCTATGCCGAGCCGAAGAACGTGGTGCCGCTAGAGGACTACGGCCTCAAGTTCGTGTGGAACCGGGGTCTCCAGTATGGCACCACCTACTACAGCCACTGCCTGGACCAGGGAAGGAGCATCTTCCTGCGCATCACCCCCTTCGTAGACCCGGTCGACGAGAAGGAGCACGAGAAGGCGGTCGAAATCTACCGGGAGTACATCGAGGAAGGGATGAAGCGCTACGGGGCGGTCCCGATCCGGTACGACGGCATCCACAACTACGTGGACAAAGCCGGGGGCTTCGGTGAGTTGATGCGCCGCATAAAGAAGGTGGTCGACCCGAACAACATCTTAAACCCCGGACTGAAGGTGTACGAGGGGGGGTGGTAGTAATGAC
>JAENXM010000166.1 GCA_016649525.1 Actinomycetota bacterium | reverse complement strand
TCGAACCCGGCGAGATAGTGCACATTAACAAGGACGGCATTTCATCTCGAAGGTTTGCGCCTCTTGTCAGGCCGGCCCTCTGCATATTCGAGTTCATCTACTTCGCCCGCCCCGACTCGCTCCTCTACGACCGCGTACTCTACGACGCGCGCAAGGAAATGGGGATGCACCTTGCCGAGGAAGCGCCGGTAGATGCGGATATCGTGATACCGGTGCCTGACTCGGGTGTACCCGCCGCCATCGGGTTTGCGGAGAAATCTGGGATACCTTTCGGTGAGGGGCTGATAAAGAACCGCTACATAGGGCGTACCTTCATACAACCGAGCCCGTCGATAAGGCAGCTCGGAGTCAGGCTGAAGCTCAACCCACTTACCCCGGTTATTAAGGGGAAGAGACTTGTCGTCGTCGATGACTCCATCGTGCGAGGCACCACGAGCAGGAAGATAGTGGAGATACTCAAGGAGGCCGGCGCCCGGGAGGTGCACATGAGGGTGAGCTCCCCCCAGATCAAGTACCCCTGCTTCTACGGGATAGACACTGCCGACAGGGATGAGCTGATCGCGAGCCGGCTGGGCGTGGCGGAGGTGAGGGATTTCCTCGGGGCGGATTCGCTCCACCACCTGTCCATGGACAACCTCGTAAAGTCCTGCCGCGCCCCGAAAGACACGTTCTGCACCGCGTGCTTCGAGGGCGACTATCCCATTGAGGTTCCCGAGGACCTTAGGCTCTCCAAGTTCCGCCTGGAGAAATCACCCGCCTGAGAGGAGGGTCATGACAGGGGCCGGCGATGAGAAGCGCGAGATCAGCTACAAGTGGGCCGGCGTCGACATCGAGGCGGGCGCGCGCGCGGTCGAGCTTTTTGCCGAGAAGATAAAGGCGACCCGGCGCCCGGAGGTGCTCTCCGACATCGGAGGCTTCGGCGCTCTCTTCGAGCTCGACCTCTCCCGTTACGAGAATCCCGTCCTGGTCTCCAGCGCGGACGGTGTCGGCACGAAGCTCAAGCTCGCCCGGATGCTCGGGAAGCACGACACGGTGGGGATAGACCTCGTTGCCATGTGCGCGGACGACGTTGTCACCTGCGGCGCGGAGCCGCTCTTCCTCCAGGACTATGTCGCTACGGGCAGGGTGGATCCGGAGAAGATTGCCCAGATAGTGGGAGGTGTCGCGGACGGATGCGCGAAGGCCGGCTGCGCTCTGGTAGGAGGCGAGGTCGCCGAGCACCCGGGCGTGATGGATCCGGATGACTACGACCTCGCGGGGTTCTGCGTGGGAGTGGTCGAGAAGGGTCGCATCATCGACGGCTCGAGGGTCAAGGCGGAGGACAGGGTGATCGGTATCGTTTCTTCCGGCCTTCACTCCAACGGCTATTCGCTCGCCCGCAAGCTCCTGTTCGATTCCGGCGACTTCAACCTCGACGACCAGCCGAAGGAGCTCGGCTTTCCGCTCGGCCGCGAGCTCCTGACCCCCTCCTTCATCTACTCGCCGGTCATCCTGAAGGTCGCTGAAGCGTGCGACCTCAAGGCTGTCGCCCACATAACCGGCGGAGGGATAACCGACAACCTGCCGCGTGTCATCCCGGATGATGTGAATGCGGAGATAAACATGGGTACTTGGCCCGTGAAGAACATCTTCACATTCATCCAGAGGGTGGGCGAGATAGACCTTTTCGAGATGCTCAGGACCTTCAACATGGGCCTGGGCATGATGCTCGTTGTCCCACCGGGCGACGTCCGGAAGGCCCTGGAGGTACTGGACATGAACCTTTTCCGGGCTTTCGAGGTGGGGAAGATATTGGAGGGCAAGGGCCTGGTCATCTACAAGTGAGCGCTGGGGGCTCAAAGGCAGGAGATGGTTGCTCAATGTCCCGTGGTGATCGAAAGATAGATATCGCCGTGCTCGCATCCGGCTCGGGGACGAACCTGGAGGCTATTGCCCGGGCGATAGACGACGGTGAGGTTCCCGCCAGGATCGCGCTGGTCTTGAGCGACAACCCCGACGCGTTCGCGCTGGAGCGGGCGCGGAAGCGGGGCATCCCGACACGGGTCGTCCTCCTTTCCGACTACCCCGACAGGTCCTCGTACGATAGGGCGATCGTGGCAGCCCTCGAGGAAGCCGGGGTGGACCTGGTGGTGCTCGCGGGATACATGAAGCTCGCGGGACCGGAGTTCGTGCGGGCCTTCAAGGGGCGGATCATGAACATCCACCCGGCGCTGCTCCCCTCTTTCCCTGGCACCCAAGGCGTGCGGGACACGCTGGAGCACGGGGTCAAAGTCAGCGGGGTGACTGTTCACTTCGTCGACGAGGGATTGGACACCGGGCCCATCATAGTCCAGGAGGCGGTTCCGGTGGAGGAGGGCGACGACGAGGAGACCCTTCACAACAGGATCCACCAGGCCGAGTACCGCCAGTACCCGAGGGCGGTCAGGCTTTTCGCCGAAGGGCGGCTTGAGATAGATGGAAGGAAAGTGCGAGTTATCCCCGGGAGTACCGAGGAAAGGGGTTGAACCGGATGCCGAAGATCAGGCGGGCACTCGTGAGCGTTTCAGACAAAGCCGACGTGGCGTGGCTCGCCCGCGAGCTTTCCGACATGGGGGTCGAGGTCATATCGACAGGAGGGACATACAAGCTCTTGAGAAACGACGGCATAAACGCGATCCCGGTCGCGGAGGTGACCGGCTTTCCCGAGATGCTCGACGGCAGGGTGAAGACACTCCACCCCATGGTCCATGGCGGCATACTCGCCGATCGGAGCAACCCAGAGCACATGAGGCAGCTCGAGTTCCAGAAGATCCCGCCGATCGACCTTATCGTCGTGAACCTTTACCCGTTCGCCGAGACTGTGGCGAAGAAGGGCGTTACGCGCGCGGAGGCAATAGAGCAGATCGACATCGGCGGGCCTACCATGGTGAGGGCGGCCGCCAAGAACCACGCTCACGTGGCGGTGGTGGTGAACCCATCGCGCTACGAGAGCATCATCGATGAGATGAAGAAGACGGGCGGAGAGATAAGTGAGGCGACCTGCCGTGAACTGGCGACGGAGGCCTTCGCCCACACCGCCGACTACGACGCCAACATTCACGCGTATCTATCCGGAAGGCAGAAGTTCCCGGATGCCCTGACCCTGTCACTCCGCAAGGTATCGGGACTCAGGTACGGTGAGAACCCCCACCAGGAAGCGGCACTATACGGCGAAGCGGGTTACGCGGGCACCTCGCTCAGCCGGGCGCCGCAGGTCTCGGGCCCGGCACTATCTTTCAACAACATACTCGACGGAGAGGCCGCCTGGTCGACCGCCCTGGAATTCGACGAGCCCGCATGCGTCATCATAAAGCACAACAACCCGTGCGGCGTGGCTGTCGCTGAACACCTCTGGGTCGCCTACGAGAGGGCCTTGGACTGCGACCCGGTCTCCGCCTTCGGCTCCGTCATCGCTTTCAACCGGTCGCTCTGTAAAAAGGGCGCCCAGGCCTTAATGGGCAACTTCATCGAGCTCGTCCTCGCGCCCTCCTACGAGCCCGACGCACTCGAACTGCTGCGTTCAAAGGAGGGCCTGCGCCTGCTGGAGATGGGCAAGATAGACGGAGGGGATAGGACGGGCAGGGACTACCGCCACATCCGGGGTGGCATGCTGGCGCAGGATTACGACACGGACCCTTACGATGTATCGACCATGGATGTCGTCACGAAAACCTCGCCGACCGAGCAGCAGTGGGATGACCTTATCTTCGCCATTAAGGTCGCAAAGTACGTCAAATCGAACGCTATAGTGCTGGCCAGGGATGCCGCGACAGTGGGCGTGGGCGCGGGACAGATGAGCCGCGTCGACTCCGCCGCCATAGCGGTAGAAAAGGCCGGAAAAAAAGCAGCGGGCTGCGTCGCGGCGTCGGACGCATTCTTCCCGTTCCCGGACGCGGTAGAGAAAGTCGTCGAGGCCGGGGCTTTGGCGATCATAGAGCCGGGCGGTTCGAAGAAGGATGATGAGGCTATCGCCGTCTGCGACAAGAACAAAGTCGCCATGGTCTTCACGGGCCGGAGGCATTTCCGCCACTGATCTCTTGCGCTGAAGCGGGCTGATATTATACGAAAGGTTGGCGGCCCTCGATGGGGGTTTCCGCGATGGCGAAGTCGGGACACGTCTATGTAATGGCGACATCCGCCTCCTTCGCGGCGATTGTCGTGACCCAGATTGGTAACGGCTTCAACTGCAGGAGCAACACCGAGTCGGTCTTCAAGATAGGGCTATTTTCAAACCGCTTTTACCTCTGGGGCATCGTTTGCGAGCTGGGCGTGGTGCTGGCTCTTTTCTACATCCCGCCCCTACAGAAGATTTTCGGAACGAAGCCGATAAGTGGCTTAACGTGGCTGTTCCTTTTCATCTGGCCGGTCGTGATCCTGTTCGCCGAGGAAGCCCG
>JAENXM010000068.1 GCA_016649525.1 Actinomycetota bacterium | reverse complement strand
CCGACTACGATACTATCCTCGACTTCCATCATGTTTTGCACCGGCCGATATATCTCCGCGGTGCCTATGCGCACCCCGCCTGGATTGAGAGTAGCATCAGAACGGCCATAGATGATGACGCCTCCTCTTTCATTAATTAATATGTAGTCGCCGTGCCTCCAAACTCCAGGATACACGTCAAAATAGGCCGCAATGTATTTCTTGTTGTCCGGGTCGTCCCAGAAGTAGATCGGCATGGAGGGAGACGGCGCCGTGCAGACGAGCTCCCCCTTCCGGTTGATCACCGGTTTTCCATTATCGTCGTATGCCTCAACCTTCATTGCAAGGCCCCTGCACTGCAGTTCCCCCGAGTATACCGGCCCCATGGGGTTGCCCAAGGCGAAGCAACCGTTGATATCCGATCCACCGGAAATGGAGGAAAGCTGGACATCCTGCTTGACTTCCCTGTAGATATACTCAAAGCCTTCCTCAGAAAGTGGAGATCCCGTTGAGCATATGGTCTTCAGTGGCGAAAGGTCATACTCCTTGCCGGGTTTCACGTCTTCATTCATGACGGCCTCGATGTAGCCCGCGCTGGTCCCGAACATCGTTATCTTTTCATCCTGGGCCATCTTCCAGAGTGCACCGGGATTTGGGTACAGGGGATTACCGTCATACAGTACAACTCTTGCTCCCACCACCAGCGAACTCACAAGCCAGTTCCACATCATCCAGCCGCAGGTGGTGAAGTAGAAGATTGTGTCCTCACGCTTCAGATCTGTGTGCAGTACAAGTTCCTTCAGATGGTGGATGAGGATACCGCCGGCGCCCTGTACCATGCACTTGGGAAGCCCGGTGGTGCCTGACGTGAACATAACATAGAGGGGATGATCAAAGGGGAACTGCTCGAACTTGATCTCCGGGTTCTCCTCCGCAGACTTGAATCCCTCGTAGTGCACGGCATCGCGCAGGCCGCTGATGTCAGGCTCTTCCCTCGTATAAGGGACGACGACCACCTTTTCGATGGAGGGAAGGTCCTTGATGATGCTGGCGACACGATCAAGGGAATCAAGGCTTTCGCCCTTGAAGAAATACCCGTCGGCTACAAAGAGCACCTTTGGCTTTATCTGACCGAAACGATCTAGAACGCCCTTGATCCCGAAGTCGGGTGAACAAGAGGACCAAACGGCGCCGATGCTGGTTGCGGCAAGCATGGCGATAACAGTCTGCGGCATATTGGGCATGAAACCGGCCACCCGTTCACCGGGCTTCACGCCGATACCCCTCAGAGCCTCGGCCACCCGCGCCACCTCATCATAGAGCTCCGCGTAGGTCATCTTCAACGCGTCATGATCCTCACCCTTGAAGATAAGAGCCGTGGAATCATCCCTGTTGCTCAGCAGGTTCTCGGCGAAGTTGAGTCTGGCTCCCGAAAACCACCTTGCTCCTGGCATCTTGGAAGTGTCGTCTATGACCTGGTCATAGCTCCTGGAAGCCTTTATC
Source organism: Actinomycetota bacterium (assembly GCA_016649525.1). Taxonomy (GTDB): domain Bacteria; phylum Actinomycetota; class Geothermincolia; order Fen-727; family Anoxymicrobiaceae; genus JAENXM01. The sequence continues at coordinate 6,952 of JAENXM010000068.1, read as the reverse complement.
TGGACGAAATCCCACATGGATTCCCAGAAATCCGGGACGTTATCTATCGACCACTGATAAAGACCATCATAGTCCTTGAGATCCTTGTTGTATCTTTCATTGACAGAACACATAAATCGGTACATGTTGCTGTTCTTAACACGCTCTGGTGAAGGCTTCCACAGTATCTTTGCCATCTCATAACCCCCGTGATGCTCAGGCTAATCGGCAATGATGGGACTCTTTGGCAGATTCTCCCTTATGAAACTCACCACGTCCGCGGTATTGGTGCCGGGGCTGAATACACCGTCCGCCCCTTCCTTCTTGAGGGTCTCATGATCAACGAGCGGAATAGCGCCGCCGACGATGATTAAAAAACTGTCTCGTACTCCCTTTTCTTCGAGTACCTGTTTGAGCTTGCAGGTCCATGCGTGCTGGGCACCCGAGTGGACACTATACCCGATCACATCGACATCCTCGTCGATAGCGGAATCCACTATCACCTCAACTGACTTGAAACCTGCGAAGATAACCTCCATTCCGGCCTCCGTGAGCGCCCCTGCGATAGTCACAATCCCACGCCAGTGGCCATCAATCCCGGGCTTGAAAAGAAGCACACGTATTTTCTTCTGCTCCATCCTTTTTACCCCTCACTTCCAGCCTCAAGCGCTCAATTATTGAAACAGGCTCAAGCATCAAGCCATTATGGGAACATCCCAGAGTCCCCACATCTCCCGGTAGATGTTTGTGACCTCGCCGGTGGAAGCGCCCTCCCTTGTGAGCTCCATGAGGACCGGCATGACGTTCTCGCGCTTCTCGCAGACCCGCCTGAGCTCGTCCTTGAGCTTCTCTACCTTCTGGTTGTCCCTTTCAGCCCTCAGTTTGGTAAGCCTTTCAACCTCTATCTCAGCGGCTCGTGGATTTGTCCTGAAGGGCGGGTGTGGTTCCTCCTCCACCACGTAGCGGTTTACGCCGATGACCGCCTCCTCGCCCGATTCCACCGCACGCCTTCTCCTCTCGAAAGCCTTGCCCATCTCGCGGTAGAGCCAGCCGCTCTTAAGCGCCTCGACGATGCCGCCCTCCGACTCTATCTTCTCGAAGTACTCCCAGATACGGTGCTCCAGCTCCTCCGTTAGCGCCTCTACATAGTAGGAGCCCCCAAGCGGGTCGATAACGTCAGCAATACCCGTCTCCTCCTGAAGCAGTTGTTGGGTGCGTACCGCGAGACGTACGGATTCCTCGCCGGGCAGGCAGACAGCCTCGTCGAAGGAATTGGTGTGGAGCGACTGGCACCCGCCCAGGGAGGCCTCCAGCGCCTGATAGGCAGTCCTGATTATGTTCACCATGGGCTGCTGAGCCGTGAGTGAACTGCCTGCGGTCTGCACATGAAAACGGAACTGGTATGACAGGGGGTCCTCCGGCTTGTACCTCTCCTTCATCAAGCGGTACCAGAGCTTCCTGGCAGCGCGGTACTTGGCAACCTCCTCGAAGAAGTTCCTGTGCGCCGCCAGGTGGAACGCGAACCGGAAAACGAAATCGTCCACCTTCCAACCACGGGACAGCATCTCCTCGATATGGGCCACGGCGTTCGCCATGCCGAGCGCTATCTCCTGGACCGCGTCTATTCCGCCCTCCCGGTAGTTGTACGTCGTGAAGTTTATGGGGTTCCACTTGGGAGCCTCGCCCCTTGCAGTGCAGAACTCGATGAGGTCGCAGGCCAGCTTGAGCAGGTCGTCGGGTTTAAGGGAGCGCCAGGGGACGTACCCGATGGTCATGGTGAGGATGTCGTTCTGGGTGGTGCCGCGCAGGTTGTCCATTGATATGCCACGCTTCCTGGCGACGTTGAAGTACATAGAGGTCACCGCGGTTGATGTAAGCGGCTCCACAACGAGCGCCACGCTCATCTTGTCTATCGGGAGGCCATCGACCATCACCTCCACGCCCCTGATGGAATACAGGGGTACTCCTTCCTTGCCAACCTCCACCTCGAGCCAGTCCACGGGGTCATCCGGGTCGACCCCCGCAAAGGTCAGCGAATCAACGGCCGCGCTGAACCCCGTTTCACCTTCCTGATAGAGCATCTTCCACCGCTCGTTCGTCTCCTCGGGCGTGCCGAAGCCGGAGAACATTCGGATGGTCCAGAGCCTGCCGCGATACATGCTGGGGTAAACTCCCCTTGCGTACGGCGGCATTCCAGGGAACCCGATCTCTCCAAGATAATCGATATCCTGTACATCGAGCGGAGTATACAGGCTCTTCAGAGGAATACCCGCGTCGCTCTTGAACTCCTCTTTCCGCTCCTGCCAACCGGCCGAATGGGCAAGCCACTTTTCTCTCTCCTCAGCCAGCTTTTTTGAATCGTACATTGCCGATCACTCCCCGTTCATAAGTCGCGCATCAAGTAGCTCGGCCGCCCCCTTATATCCTGCCGAGCAGCCTTCTCGCGATAACCACCCTCTGGACCTGGTTCGTCCCCTCGTATATCTGGGTGACTTTCGCGTCACGCATCATCCGCTCGAGCGGTTGATTCTTCATGTAACCGTACCCGCCAAGCACCTGCAAGGCATCCGTCGTGACGCTCATCGCCACATCGCTCGCCAGGAGCTTGGACATCGCAGAGTAGATCGATAAGTTGGGATCCTCGTTGTCGCAGAGCGAGGCGGCGCGGTAGACGAGCTGCCTTGCCGCTTCCACTTTCGTCTTCATATCCGCGAGCATAAATTGTATTCCTTGAAGTTTCCCGATCGGGCTTCCGAACTGCTGCCTCTGCCGAGCCCAGTCAACCGCCATGTCCAGTGCCCCCTGGGCTATGCCGAGTGCCTGCGCGCCAACCAGTGGCCTGGAGTTGTCCAGGGTCTTCATCGCGGTTATGAAACCACTCCCCCTTTCTCCCAGCATGTTCTCCTTCGGTACGAGGCAATCCTCGAACATAATCTCGGATACCTGTGCACCCCGAAGCCCCATCTTGTCCTCGATCATGCCGACGGAAAATCCAGGAAAGTCCTTCTCTACCACAAAGGCACTGATCCCTCTAATCCCCATATCGGGATCCGTCATGGCGAAAACCGAGTGGACATCAGCTAGGCCGCCGTTAGTGATGAAGCACTTCTCACCGTTAAGTACATAACCGTCGGCGGTCTCCGTGGCAATCGTCTTTGTAGCTCCCGCATCCGAGCCGGCCTCGCGCTCTGTCAGGCAGAATGCGGCCAGCATCTCCCCCCTTGCCACCGGTGGAAGATACTTCTTCTTGGTCTCCTCCGAACCGGAGAGCACTATCGGGTATGCCGCAAGCTTCTGGACCACGAAGATGAGAGAAGTGGTAGCGCATACACTGGCGAGCTCTTCCGCCACGATGCAGTTGGTCAGGAGAGGGGCTCCCGAACCCCCGTACTCCTCAGGGATTGCGAGGCCTAATAGATCGTTCGCAGCCAGCAGCTTTTGCATGTCCCATGGAAAATCGCCGTCGCGGTCGATCTCGGCCGCTCTGGGAGCCACCCTCTCGCGTGCCATCTGCCTAATTTGCGCGCGCAGAGCCTCCTGTTGTTCTGAAATCTCGTAAGCCACGCAGGACCTCCTTGTCCCTCGACTAAACTCTTACCACCACTGCCTCGCCCTGGCTGCCTACGCCGCATAGAGCCGCGACGCCCAGTCCCCCACCACGCCTCTTCAACTCGTACAGCAGGTGGGTCAGGATGCGTACCCCCGTGGACCCGACAGGATGACCCTGCGCCACTGAACCGCCGTCCACATTAACCTTGTCCGGGTCGATGCCGAGCCGCTTGATACTGATTACGGGTACCGCCGCGAAGGCTTCGTTTATCTCGAAGAGGTCGATCTCACCAAGATTAAGACCCGCCTCCTTGACTGCTTTTTCGATCACCTGCGAGGGTACAATGGGTATGTTCTTGGGAGGTCCCGCCGCCGTCGCCCATGAGAGAATGGTTCCCAGTGGTTCCTTCCCCAGTTCCTCCGCCTTCTCCCCCGATATTAAAAGCACGCTGGCCGCTCCATCGTTGATTCCCGGTGCGTTCCCCGCGGTCACCGTCCCCCCCTCTCGGAACACCGGCTTGAGCCTTGCAAGCCCTTCGAGGGTTGAGTCGGGGCGCGGGAATTCGTCCAACTCGAATATTATCGGTTCTCCCTTCCTCCGCGGTACCTCTACCGGGACAATCTCCTCCTTGAAGCGCCCCGCCTCGTTTGCCTCGGCCCATCTCTTCTGGCTCCTTAATGCCCATTCGTCCTGCTCCTGCCTGGAGACCCCCTCCTCCTCGGCTACCTCGTCACCGTATTGGCCCATCTGGACGTGGTTCACCGGACACTCCAGGGCTAGGGAGCATCCGTCAACCAGGGTTGCATCGCGGAACCTCAAACCCCACCTTACACCATACAGGAGGTAGGGATAGGCGCTCATCGACTCCATCCCGCCCGCAGCCACCACGTCCGCTTCCCCCATCTTTATCATCCTGGCGCCCATCGTGACCCCGAACAGTCCGGAGGTGCAAGCTGCGGACACGAACATGGCGGGCACATCCTCGGGGATCCCGGCCTTTAGCGCGGCATTCCTGGCGGGTACTTCGCCCATCCCGTCCGCGCTTGCGGCGCCCATGATCACCCAGTCAACCATGTCAGGCGAGATTCCGGCCCTCTTGACCACTTCCTCGATTGTAATGGCTCCCAACTCAACAGCCGGGACATCCTTCAGCGTTCCACCGAAGCTTCCGACGGCCGTTCGCGCGGCGCTCACAATAACGACGTCTCGCATGATACCTACCCCCGTTTCTCGCATTCCCTCGCTTTTTCTAGAAGGTGAACAGGTCGATCCCACCGCCAACTACGATGGCCTCACCGGTCACGTAGCTCGACTCCTCTGAAGCAAGGAACGCGATTACGTTGCTCAACTCCTCGGGATCCCCCGCACGCTTCATCGCCACCCGCTTTATGATCCTCTCCCTGAAGGGCTCGGCCACCTCGTAGAAGCTTCCTCCGTCGAACACACCCAGGACAACCGCGTTGCACGTAATACGGTTCCTGGCACCCTCCAGTGCAATGGTTTTGGTAAGACCGATTAATCCCGCCTTGGTCGCGGCATAGGAGCACTGCCCGAAGCCGCCCATGGTGCCCGTAACCGAGGACACGTTGACTATTCTCCCCCATCCCTTCTCCACCATCCCAGGCATGACCGCCTTGATGGTGTTGAAAGCCCCGGTGAGGTTGACAGCCAGGTCCCGGTCCCAGTCGGATTTCTCCATTTTTATAATGGTTGTTGCGCGGACTATGCCGAACGCGGCGTTGTTTACAAGTATTTCGATGGGTCCGAGTTCCCCGGCTATCTTCGCCACCCCGCTTACAACCTCCCCGGTATCGGAAACGTCCATCTTTATGCCGAGCGCCCTGCGTCCCAAGCCCCGAATCTCCCCGGCCACCGCCTCCGCCTTCTCAAGGTTACGGTTGCCCGTCAGCGCCACGTCACACCCGAGCCTCGCGAGCACAAGGCCGTGCACCCGGCCAAGGCCACCGGACCCCCCTGTGACCAGAGCCACCTTTCCCTCTAGTGACATGGTCTATACCTCCTCTCTATGAAGTCATCTCTTAGTCGTCCATGAAAGAATTATCAACGCAATATAACACGGTACTGAACAGAATTAAACACGGCCCAAGGGAAAACACTCAATTCGCGGCTATCTCCGTATTACCGGCCAAAGAGAAGCCTACCTCTACTATCCTTTTAAAGGCCTGGAGGTGTGGTAGGCCCATCCGTGGCAGACCGCGACAAGGTCCCCCGGATCGTTCCTTACTTCCATCTGGTAGTGCCCGCCTCTGCCGGCCCGGGCGGTCTCCCGAACGTCAGCTTGAAGGTAATTCGTGTCCCCCGGGGGAGCCAAATAGTCGATACTCACGTGTATGGCCATCGACCTAGTGCCGCCTGAATTTGCCGCCGCCCCGAAGGTGGCGTCCGCGAGGGAGAAAATGGCGCCACCATGAATCATCCCCATGAAGTTCTTGTGCTCTTCCCCTAGTGTCATACGCGAGATGGCGTGACCCTTCTCAATCAATATGAACTCTATACCGAGGTTGGCCGCGAAAGGGTCCTTCCTGATGAACCTCGCTGCTTCGTCAACTCCCATATGCTGCAAGCCTTCCTCCCTCCCGGGGCCGAACCGGCCCCACCTCTTTCGAGCCTATTCAGGCTAAAAGTATACTTGGTTTAGGCGGTCAAATGCGTAGGCACGTGTCCGTCAGATTCAAAAAAGGGCCTCGCAAGAATCTGTCCTGCGGGCTTCGCTACAGAATTATGAAAGGGTAAAAGGATACTAATCGGGGAATATATATACCCAACGCGAGTATCAACCGTAGAAAGAACCAGCGCATTCACTTTACTTTTTCAACCGATTTGTGATATTTATTTCCACCGTGAATCGAATGTTGCTGGACCGATTGCGCGATAAGCCAAAGCAAAGGGAGGCACGCTGCTTTGCATAACGAATTTGTTGAGCTCGAGGATGTCAGGGAAGACTGCGGGTTCGAGCTCCTTGTTTCCGACAATCTGGAGATTACCCCACCGCCGACGGCGTAAGAGCTGCGTGTCTTGCGCGAGGAGGTAGACCCTGATGGCTATATCATCGGAAGGTAAGGTAAAGATGAAAAAAGACCCAATAATCGCCAAAGCGCTCGAGCGCGGTCAGAGCGCGCTGTCCGAATACGATTCAAAGCTCCTCATCGAGAAGTACGGGGTGACGACCTGCGATGAGAAGCTCACCGGCACGGCCGACGAGGCGGTGGCCGCCGCTGCAGAGTTCGGCTACCCCGTCGTCCTCAAGGCCTGCGGAGCGGAGATCTCCCACAAGACCGAGCGGGAGGTCGTCGAGGTAGGCCTCAAGCGCGAGGACGAGGTCCGCGAAGCCTTCGACAAGATAAAAGCGAACCTGGGCGGCGACCCTTACGAGGGTATCCTCGTCCAAAGGATGGTCGCGGG
>JAENXM010000385.1 GCA_016649525.1 Actinomycetota bacterium | reverse complement strand
TTGAAGAAGGTTCTCATGGACAAGCATAGTAAAGATGGCCAGCGGGGGTTCACCCTGGTTGAGCTCATCATCGTGTTGGTCATAACCCTGGTGATCATGGCCGGGATAGTCGTCCTTTTGAGCGGCGCCTTTGACATCTTCAAATCCAACCGCAACCTGCTCGCGGTCACGGACTCCTCGCGCAGGGCGATCGCCAGTATGGCGCGTCAGTTGAGGGGAGCCCTGCAGTTGGTTGACGGCACCGGCAACAGCGACGAGAACACGCTCACTTTCTACGCCAATGTCAAGGGCCCGGAACTGAGCTTTGCCGATGTGGAAGCCTCGGGCAACTGGCTCCTCGCTCCCAGGGTCAAGTGGACGTTCGATTCGGCGAAGAGCGAGATAATACAGACGACGACGGACCCTGGTGCGGGTGTAACGCCCGTGACCTCAAAACTCGCATCCCATGTCACCGACCTCGAATTCAAGTATTACAGGCAGGGTACCAGAACCGAGATTGAACCACCGCAGGACTTCAACTTGAACAAGGAGACGGGAGTAATCCGCATAATCGTCAAGGTGCAGAGGGGTAATGCAAGCCGCACTTTCCACCAGGACGTCTTCCTCCGTGTATCGCCGCGCACACCCGAGGGCGAAACCATGATCATAGCGAGTGTGGACCCTACGACAGGGAAACAGGGCGATACCATCACAATGACTATAGTGGGACTAGGCACGCATTTTATGTACGACGCAGACCCGCTGAAGTGTTCTTACGTGACTTTCTACAGTACAGATGTAACCGCTGATCCGATAGCCCCGGGCAACGTTGTAAGCTCGACCCGCCTGGAGGGCGTCATTGTCAACATATCGTCAACAGCGACGACTGAGGATCTTTACGACGTAGGGGTGATAACCGGAACGGAAAACCCGTACCCCAGAGTCAACGCATTTGAGGTCAAGTAGCAAAGGACTAGCTGATTAGGATTGACTGTTGTTATTGGAAGAAAGACAAACTCCATTCGAGGGGGTACCGAGAGTGATGAGGGCTGTTAAGAAAGTATTGAAAAACCTCTCTGACGACCAGTGCGGTTACGTCTTGTTCCTGGCTTTATTCGTGCTCTTGATCGTCAGTCTTGTGGGAGTTGCGCTCATAGTGGTCGGGACCTCCGAGGTGAACCTTTCGGCGCGGAGCAAAATGATGGAAAGGGCCTACTCGATTGCCGAAGCCGGCATAGACCGCGGAGT
>JAENXM010000046.1 GCA_016649525.1 Actinomycetota bacterium | reverse complement strand
GGAGGGACGTTCGACGAGTACCTGCTCCTGTTCAACCCGGGAGACCAGGGCGCGGCGGTGGGCATAACTTTCCACGTCGAGAACGGCTCTGACGTCAGGTACGAATGCGGAGTCCCGCCAAAAGGCAGGACCACCGTCCACGTAGATGACATACCGGGGGTGGAGTGGACCGGCAACGCGGTGGAGATTCACTCCGACAGGCCTATCGTGGCCGAACAGTCCGAGTACTTCTGCATGCCCCGCTGATGAGAGAGGCATAACAGCCGTGAATTGCGAGTTCTGCGGCGAGGAAGTCGAACAGGGCGCTCTCGCGTGTCCCGGGTGCGGCAGCCCTTTGGAGAGAACCGCCTCTGCCGTTGAACCGGAAGTACCGCCGCCGGAAGTCGCGGCAGCAGATGTATCCGCGCTTGCCGACCAGACCGTGTGGCCCGGGACAGAAGCAGAGGTCACGCCTGAGCATGTCGTGCTCGAAGACAGGCTGACAGGCGGCTATAAAGGCCCCGAGCCACCGTCGTCCTCCGGGGCCGGGGAACAGACCGCCGAGGACCCCTTCGGCCTGAGAATCACCGAGAAGGCCCTGCCGGCTGCCATGCCGCCCGGGGATGAGAGCCGGGTGGGCCAGCGGAACATCATCGTGATGATGCTGATTGTCGTTGCGGTGGTCGCAGCAATCGCTGCCGCGGTCTACTTCGGGTTCCTGCAAAAGAAGGGCGGGCCTTCACTCGACACACCCCAGGGCGTCGTACAGGAGTTCTGCCGCCTCGCTGCCGAGGGAGACTATACGGGAGCGCAGGCGCTAGCGGTCCCGGGGGAGCCGTTCGTCAGCAGTATCGAGGGGGTCATGACGCCATACAGCCATCAGGGGAAGGTCACCCTCAAAGAGTTCGATTCAAAGACATTGAAGGCCAGCGACTCGGCGGCGACCGTCGAGATAACGAAGTTCTTTGTCGAGGTGAAGGGAAAGGACGACACGACCGAGTTCGACATCCTGCTGCACACCAGGCCTTTTCCGCTGCCGAAGCAGGTAAACCTGGTCAAGCAGGGAGACCAGTGGCTGATCAGCAGCTAGGGCGTAGCCCAGCTGGTGAAATTAGTAAGGAAAGGATAGTGAGATTGTTCACAGTATAATAGCGCTGGGTTTCCAGGTGGATAAGCCTGTCGGCTGTCTGTTTTGAAACCCTTGTGTTTTGCTTATTCAAGCGCTTCATCGACGCCCCGCCACAGACATAGTTCGCGACTTCGAAGTGCATGCCGCATACACTCAAAAGGTTTGGGCGGGACATAGTTGACCTTTACCGTAGAAAACGGCTTTATTTGGCGGGCACCTCTACGGCGGCGGTCTTTGAGTAGACCATCACGGAGCCGTCGACAACGAGGCCCACCCGGTAACTGTATGTATGGCCGGCGGCTACCGAGCTGTCCGCGTACGAATAGAGAACGTCGCTGCTCGCTATTCTCTTGACGCTCGAGCTCCCGGTGGGAGTCGCCGACCTGGGCGGGGCTTTCTCCACCACCCTTTCCACCACGAAGCCGTCGAACCGGCTGGCGCCGGTCACGCTCCACTCGAGAAGTACACCGTTCGCACCAACCCTGGCAATGAGGTTCATTGACGCCGACCCAGGCTTTGGCCGCGGCTTCGGGACGGTCACCACTACGGTATTGCTATATGCGACCGATGCCGGCCCGTCCAACGCAGCCAGTCGGTACTGGTATGTATGCTCCTGCAACAGGCTGTTGTCCGTCGCGGAGGTCATAGAGATATCCGAATACCTGGAGATCTCGTCGGCCGGTAAGGTTGGCGCTGAAGTCTCGGACCTGAGAAGCGCTAGCGCGTCGTATTCGCCCTCTCCAGATACTCCCCAGTTGAGCGACACGCCGGTCTCGGAGGCAACGGCTCCCAGGCTTATGACGAGTTTCGATTGAGGGTATTGCGCTTCCTGCTCCTTCGGCGGCTTCTGGTCCATGGTGACATCGAGCTCTTTATAAATCCCCGTCGGGTTCCCGGCTTCAGCGTCCTTCTTCGCGCTCGCGTACAGCCTCTCCTCCTCGAGCCTCTCCCTCGAGACGGGCTGCTTCTCCGCTTTCTTCTCACCGGCCATGGCGACCACCATGACCTCGCCCTGCGAGACCTTTATCGGCTCGTGACTTCCGACCTCGACCTCGACCGCGTTCTCGATCGTGACTATCTCGAGCTGCTTCGGCACGCGGTTCTCGACGTTGAACGCGGTCCCGAGCGCGCGGAACGAGACGTCAGCGTTGGCGACGGTATACTCGGTCCCCTTTTGCACGCGGTGATAGGTGCTGCCTTTCACATGCTCGACCGCCACGGACCGTGAGCCTAGGCTCTTGATGCGGGCCTCCGAGCCGTCGGTCAGCCTCATGACGCTTCCCTCCGGGAACACCACGGACGCATATGACCGGGGCCCGCTTCGAACGCGGGAGCCGACCTCGAGCCTTTCACCTTCCCCTGCCCTCCGCCAGCTGCCTTCGGGCTTTAGGACCTCCACGTAGCCATCACGCTCTGTGATACTGGCGAAAAGTTTCCACGGTACGCTCTTCTGCCCGGCCGAGAAAAGGACAACAAGTATAAGCACGGCTGTGAGGGCGAGCGCGGCGGCGGGAACAATCGCGTACCTCCACCTGAAGGCACCGCGTTTCTCCTTCTCCGGTGGAATGCTTCTCTGGACGAAGAAGAGGCGGTCCATCATGCGCTCACGGGCCTCGGGATTCATCTCGCTGTCGGGCGGGCACAGCTCACGCAGCGCCTCGGCCACGGGATGACCCGAGTCAACACCCTCGACATATCTTTTTCGCCTGTGCACTCTTTGGTTTCCGCGGGGCAACTTCAACCCCCGATCCTCTCTCATAACAGTCCCTCTAGAACTCCCGTTAAAGCAATCCTGCGGAGCTCTTCCAGGCCGCGCAGCATCCTCTTCGAGGCAGCTGTCTCGCTTATGCCCAGCACCTCCGCGACCTCCAGCACCTTGAGCCCTCCGAAATACCTGAGGGTGAGCGCCTCCTGATACTTGGACGGCAGGCCGTCAAGGAGGTCCAAAACCGCCAGGTACTTTCCAAGCCTCTCCACCCCGCTGTCGCCGCCCGGCAGGACCTCGAAACCGGAGTCCTCCAGCGAGGTCTCCCTCTTCCTTGCGCGGCCCCTGTAATAATCGGTCACGCTGTTGATCGCTATCCTGTATATCCAGGTAGAGAAGGACGCCTTCCGGCTGTCGAAGGACCCCAGGTTAAGGAGGACCTTCTCGAAGACCGTCGAGGTTATATCCTCCGCGTCCTGTACGTTCCCTACCCTCTTGAGCACGAAGTTGTAAATCCGGGGGACGTAGAGGTCGCAGAGCTCCTCCAGAGCATCAGGGGAGGTGACGGCCTCCCTTACCAGAGCTTCCTCAGGCTCGCACTTCCCCGGTATTACAACGAAATCTCTTTTTCGTTCTACTCGTTTTTCTATACGTCCGTCAGACAATAAATCCCCCACTCCGAACCACGTGAGCCTCCCGGGCTCCACGCCTGGCCGTTTGTATGATTATATTATTGAAGCGGGTTTCTTGGTATTCGTCAACGAATGACCGGAGGTGCACATGGCCGACGAGATCGCCGAGCGGTTCCTCTACTACCCCGACCCCATACCCCCCGACATGCCCCCTCCACCGTGGGCTTCCGGGGCAACGGAAGTGTGGCTCGACACCGCCGACGGCATACGAATACACGGCCTTTGGTGGCCCGGGCCTAGCGACCGGCCGGCGGTCCTGTTCCTCCATGGCAACGCGCAGGAAGTCTACTCATGGTCGCTCGTGCACCGGGAACTGGCGCCGTTGGAGTGCGCGATGCTGTTGATCGACTACCGCGGCTACGGAAAGAGCGGGGGGGTGCCCCGAGAAGAGGGCCTTTACCTGGACGGGCGAGCCGCGCTCGACTGGCTGGCGGGTGAGAGATTCGCAACGGGCGACATAATCGTCTTCGGAAAATCTCTCGGAGGCGCGGTCGCGTGCGATATCTGCCGCGGACTGGGCCCGAAAGCGCTCATACTGGAATCGACCTTTACCTCCCTCGCCTCGGTGGCCCGACACCTGTTCCCGTTTATCCGCGGGTACGCCCCGGAGGTCGACGCGTACAACTCGCTCGAGAAGCTAAAGGAGATAGACTGTCCTGTCATGGTCATCCACGGCGAGGTGGACGCTCTGATCCCGGTGGAGGAAGGTCTCGCGCTCTTCGAGGCCGCCGGTGAGCCGAAGGAACTGTTCCTGGTCGAGGGCGCGGGGCACAACGATGTGTCGATAGCCGCCGGCCCTGAATACGGCCGCCGCATCCGGGCCTGGCTGGACAGTATCTGAGATCTGCGCCTTTGACACATTTGGTGCCAGGCACCAAATGTGTCACTTAGGGATGCCGCAGAGGAACCTGAGGGTCCCTTCCCCGGTGTTCCTGTAAGTATGCTGAACGTCCGGCGGGACGAACACCACGTCACCCTCCGCTACCTTATGACATTCGCCCTCGATCACGACCTCCCCCGTTCCCTCGACCACGAAGTTCTCGTGCTCGAACGGATGACGGTGGTCCGGGGTACTGCAGCCCGGGGAGACCTCTATCATCCGAAGTACGTACACGGGGGCGCCGTCGTGCTCCGCGTCGATCAAGAGCCGTATCGAGACGCCGGGCGCCTCGTCACCGAACTCCGCGGCCGGCACGTCTGCATAATGCACCACCTTCGCGGTCGGCTTTTTCTCACTCACGGATATGTGCCTCCCCGCCCCGGGACCTCTAGACCCCGGGCATCGGGAACTGGGGAATCGCCAGCACCCGCGCGTAAATCCTGTCCCCCGCCCTCCAGTAGACCTCGTCGATCGACCCGGGAGCCTGCTTGAGTGCGCTCCAGACCGATTGCGCCTGAGCCCCGGAAACACCGGTACCGGGTGCTTCCGCCTGTGACGCGGCCTGGAGAAGCGACGGGTCCAGGTTCCAGTCGAGGATAGTGGCTCCCGCCGGCGGTTCGCCCTGGAAGACACTGGCGTATAAAACGAGGTTGTCTGGAATGTACTCCTCCTCCTTCGGTATCTTCAGGTTCCTCAACTGTTCAACGATGTCCTTGAACGGGCTGGTGGCCGTCGCGGCGCCCGCGGACACGGTCCTCGACTTTTTCTTCAAGATCACGGTCACGCTGTCCGTATCACCGCCCAGCGGCGGTTTCTCGCCTTTCGTCCTCAATTCGAAGAATCCTTGGTCGACGATCGAGGTGACCAGTTTCTTCAGTTCCTCGTGGCTGAAACTGCCGCGCTTGATGTCCGTCGATCCCGTCATGAGGAAAGCCGTGCCGTTTCCGTAGATGATAAGGTCAGGCCCTCTTGCTTCGTAAACCGGTGGAAGGGCCTGCGTCCTCTGATAGACGATCACCGGATTCCGCTCGGACCGCGTGAAATCCACGTTTACGCTCGTCCCGCCGCATCCCGTCGCAATCAGGGCGGCCGCCGCAACCAGCGCCACGGTTACCGAGACAAAGTGTATGCGCTTCCTCATATGATCCCTCCTGGAATCGAGCCGGCTTAGACACGACTTGGTACCTGTTAGATTATATAACTACCTTGGTCTACCGCACCCACTTCCTGACCCACGGACTTGGTTGTAGAATTAAAAAAATCCATACTACCTGGAGGGGGTTAACGACATGAAGGCACTCGTCACAGGAGCCGGCGGCGCGATCGGTTCGCGCCTCTGCAAGAAGCTGCTCGAGAGAGGGGACACTGTCCGTGGACTTTTCCTTCCCGACGAGCCGACCGGTGACCTTGAAGGGATAGAGATCGCACGAGGTGACATAACGAGGCCCGAGACACTCGACGGCGTTGCTCAGGACATCGACTGCGTCTTCCACCTCGCAGCGAGGGTGGCGGACTGGGGGAGCATGGACATGTTCCGCGGCATAATGGTGCAGGGGACCGCGAACCTCCTCGAGCACTGCGTGGGCAGGGTCGGCCGCTTCGTCCACGTGAGCTCGATTGCGGCTTACGGGTTCGGCCGGCACATGAAGGGGTTCACCGAGGACGCGCCGCAGGATCTCTGCGGCGTGCCGTACGCCGATACCAAGATATACGGAGAGATGGTGGTAAAAGGCTACACTTTCGGCACAGATACCGATTACACTATCATAAGGCCCGCCAACGTCCTCGGGCCCAGGAGCGTCTGGGTCGCGGGCCTCATCGACGCCTTCCTGCGCGGCCCCGTGCCCCTGTGCGACGGGGGCAGGTATTCCACCAGCTTCGTCTACGTTGACAACCTCGTGGACGGGATAGTGCTCGCGGCCGACAGTGAAAAGGCACGTGGGCGAGCTTATAACCTCCGTGACGACTACGAGGTCACCTGGAAGGAGTACATGGAACGAATCGGCTCGCTCGTCGGAAAGAAGCCGCTGGGCAGCATGCCCGCGCGCATCGCATGGGTCGTCGGGCATCTGCTTGAGCTCGCGTACGCGCCCTTCTTCCCTGCCAGACCTCCCATCACAAGGCTGGCGGTCGGGGTCATGGGCTACGACAACGACGTGGACACGACGCGTGCGCGCGAGAAGCTCGGGTGGTCGACCAGGGTATCGTACGAGGAGGCGATGGAGGCGGTCGAGGCCTGGGTACCGGAATACCTCGCCGGGAAGTAGCCTCGGATCGCTGAGAACATGGCCGGTAAGAACGTCCAGTCCAGAGGAAAAGACTTCAGGTCCGCTACGAGAAGGCTCAAGCTGGGCATCGCCCTCGGGCTGAGCCTCGTCGCTGCCGAAGCAGCCGTGGGCTTGATCACCGGGAGCCTCGCGCTAGTTTCCGACGCGGCGCACAACGCCGCGGACACACTGGCAGTCGGCCTTTCTCTCTTCGCGGTCTACATGATGGCCAGGGCACCCACCGAGCGCAGGACGTTCGGGTACGGGCGCGTTGGCATCCTTACCGCGCTCGCCAACTCGGTCGGCCTGGTGGCGATCGCGGGCATCCTGGCCTACGAGGCCATCATCCGCATGATCCACATAAGGCCTGTGAGCGGGGCGACCATCTTCACGGTCGGGATAGCCGCGTTCGTCATCAACAGCCTGGTAGCCTGGATGCTTTTCTCGCACAGGCACGACCTCAACATAAAGAGCGCGTTCCTCCACATGGTCGCGGACGCGGGTGTTTCCCTCGGCGTGCTCGTTGCCGGAGTCATCATATTATTCACCAGATGGTATTACGCCGATCCCATCATAGCCCTGGTCATAAGCGCGTTCATCGTGTACGCGGCCTGGGGGATCATCAGGGAAGCGACGGACGTCCTCCTGGAATCGGTCCCGCGGCAGATCGACATGGCCGAGGTGCAGGCTACCATCGAGTCGATACCCGGCGTCCAGGCGGTGCACCACCTCCACGTCTGGGAGCTCGGCTCGGGCGTCTACGCGCTGAGCGGACACGTCGAGGCGGCAGACAGGGCTTTGAGCGAATGCTCTATGATAATGGAAGAAATAAACGAGAGGCTCGAGGAAAGATTCAACATAATACACCCGACGATACAGATTGAGTGCGCCGCGAGGTGCCCGACTCAAGATGAAGGTGCTGAGCGTCAAGGTGACTGCCTCAACCCGGTACAAGAAGCGCCTTAAGAAGGCGGCGGCCGTCCTCGCCCTCAGCGGGCTCTTTCTCGCGGTCGCCGGTACACTCTCCGTGTACGTCAAGACTTTCCCGGGAGTGACCCTGAAACGGGTCAGCTTCGGAACCGCGCCGTACGAATCTCCCCCACGAAAGGTAAGCGGGCTGCTGGTCCTTCCTGAAAAGCCGGCAGCGGTGCCTGCCCCCGCGGTGGTCTTCTGCCACGGGGTACTGCTCTCCAAGGAAGCATACCTGGCGCAGTGCCGGGAGCTATCGAGGCAGGGTCTGGTGGTCCTCGCCATCGACATGAGAGGGCACGGGGCGACGGGCGGGGCAAACGACATGGGCCTTTCAGAGAGGCGCGACGTCTGGGCAGCCGCGGACTACCTTTCGCGTTTGCCAGATGTCGACCCGCAGCGAATCGCCGCAGCGGGACATTCTCTGGGCGGCACCGCCGTTACGACCGCGGGCATCTACCAGAGTGGAGACAGGATAAAGGCAGTGGTGGCTATCGGCTGCCAGGCCGGACGGAAGCAGGCCATGCTGTACACCTTCGGTCCTGCCGAAGATTTCATGGTGAAGCTCTGGCCCTTTCTCACCTACTCGCGCCGCTTCGACGTGAACGACCCCGGGGACCTGGCCCGCCGCGACGTCATAAGCCACATGGATGAAAACAGGCCGCCCAACTTCCTGCTCATAATCGGGAACAGGGACTCGGTCCAGCCGGTCGCGGAGGCGGAAGCGGTGATGAGTATGGCTACGGGGCTCCCACGGGTCATACCGGGCAGGACGTACGGGAGCTTCGCGAACGGTACTGCGCGGCGCCTGGTGGTCACTGACGACTCGCACCTCTCCGAGGCTTACAGCCTGCAGGTCTGGACCGCGCTCGCGCGCTGGCTCTTCACCACTTTCAGGCTGCCATCACCGGGTGTTGCCCGCCCGGGAGCGGCGCTCCGGTATCTGGGCCAGCTCCTGATAATGCTGGGTTTCTTCCTCTTCGGCCTTGCCGTGCTTTACCTGCTGCGCTCGGCAAGAAAGGAGCCCGGGCCGTGGTCAGACCCTGCCCCTTACAGGCCGCGGGGGCGCGGCGCCGCCGCAGGGCTCGCGATAGCGGCAGCCGTTCTCTTCACCGCGGTCTCGGTCGCATCTCTTCCGTTCGCGCGAATCGCCGGGCTTCGTGCATTCGTACCGTTCTTCGGCGCCGACGTTTTGAGCAGCGCAACGCTGGGATGCACAATACTGCTCCTGCCGGCCGCCCTCATCCTCCTGCTTCTGATAGGGGCCAAACGCTGGGGTAACATCGGCATGAACAGGCCGTCGGCCGCGACAGGTGTTAACCTGGCCTGGTCAGTCCTCCTGGGGGTCACACCGTTCGTGGTCTTTCTCGCGCTCTACGCGCCCACCGCCCACGGCCTTTTCCTCACGCGCGGCACACCGACCTCGGGGTCGGCCTTCTTTATCCTGGCCTCCGTGCTTACATTCGGGCTCTGGGCCCAGCAGGAGTACTTCCACTACTTCTTCCTGCCCGCTTTCGGCCGGATGGACAGCCGCCTAAAGAGGCTGTCCTACATCCTCGCCGAATCAGCGGTCCGGGGATTCGCGCTGGGGATCGCCTTCATCCCGCTCGTCTCCAATCCTCTATATCTCATCGGAAGCTCCCACGGGATGAGCGTCCCCCTCGTTCCCGCGGTCATGGTCGCGGGCTTTGTCATCTTCCTCCCGATAAGCGCACTGGCCCTCGCCGCGCGCCGCAGGGATTACAGTGTATTCGCCACTTCCCTGGCGATTTCGCTCTTTACAGCCCTGATATTCAGCTGTTTCCTCAGTGTCCGGGCGTTCTAGAAGGAGACAGACCCGTGAAATGGTCCAGGATATGGTTCAAGATCAATATGAAGCTCTGGCGTCTCGGCAACGTCCAGAAAAAGATCTCGCGCCTGCCGGTCATCGACAGGCTCGTCGGGCCCATTCTGTACAACGAGGAAAATGTCTACGCCACCTACATCCCGGTCGGCGAGGCTATTGACGACCTCCCCGAAAGCATCCTTCCCTACCAGATAATCGGGGACTTCGTTGACCGGGCCTCGAAACGCTTTGTTCTCAATCACTGCCCCTGTCGCACCGGCAACAAGTGTGGCAACTACCCCAGGGACATAGGCTGCATATTCCTGGGCGACGCAGCGGGGGACATCGACCCGGAGCTCGGCAGGCCCGTGAGCGCCCGGGAGGCGATGGAGCACGTGACGACGGCCCGCGGCGAGGAGCTTATTCCCTCCATCGTCCACAGCTCCTTCGATGCCTCTCTGTTTAGTATCGATTATCGCAAGATGCTGGCGGTATGCTTCTGCTGCAACTGCTGCTGCGCTTTCCGAAGCGACATGAAGAAGGGGCCGGTCGCGTACCGCGACCGTATCATCCGGCTACCCGGCCTCGTGATGACCACGGGCGGCGACTGCGCAGCCTGCGGGACCTGCGCCGAAGCCTGTTTCCTCGGTGCGATAGAGCTCGGGGAGGAGGGTCCCGTATTCGCGGACTTCTGCAAGGGGTGTGGGCGGTGCGCTGACGCATGCCCCCGCGGTAACATCCATATCCGGCTCGATCCCGCGGTCGATACGGAGAGCATCATCCTCGAGCGTATAGGGGCGCGTACCGACATCAGGGGAAGCGGCCGGCCTGATGCTGGCACCACGCGTTAATAGCAAAGGGGAAAGCCAGCCTGTAAGCCGGATTCTGTGCCGCCCTGAAGCGGGCGGCGGCGGCCATCTATCTGGGGCCCGCGTTGCCGTGGGCCTCTAGCTGCCTACCCGGGAGTCTTACGCGGCGGGCCACCGCAAACTCCCCTATTTGGCATCGCTCCGGGTGGGGCTTGCCAAGCCGGCCCGTCACCGGACCGCTGGTGGTCTCTTACACCACCGTTTCAGCTTAACCCGCTCGCCTGGAGGCGGCGGGTCTTTTCTTTTCTGTGGCGCTATCCGTCGGGTTGCCCCGCCTGGACGTTATCCAGCACCCTGCCCTGTGGAGTCCGGACTTTCCTCGAGGCTTTCACCCCGCGACCGCCCG
>JAENXM010000236.1 GCA_016649525.1 Actinomycetota bacterium | reverse complement strand
AGATGTGTATAAGAGACAGATGCAGGTCTATCGCGGCATGGATATCGGCACCTCAAAACCCACAAAAGGGGAGAGGCGAAGAGTGCCGTTTCACCTGATAGACGTGGTCGACCCCCGGGCAAACTTCTCGGTAGCCAACTTCAAAGAGATGGCGGAGGTGGCGATCGCGGGGATAGTCTCCCGCGGAAAGAGGCCCCTCCTCGTGGGAGGCTCAGGACTGTACTTTCGCGCCGTCGTGGACGACCTCGACTTCGCTCACGCGCCCCCTGATACCGAACCCAGAAAGAATATCGAGGCGGAGCTGCACGAGGCGACCGCCTCGGAACTCCATTCGCTGCTCGAGCAGATCGACCCCGGTGCCGCAAGTGGCATACCACCCTCAAACCGCAGACGGGTACTGAGGGCTCTGGAGGTGGCGCGAGGAGGAGACCGCCTCGTTTCCGAGAAACAGCGCTCCTGGCGTGAATACCGCTCCGCCTACCACCTTGCGGCTGCAGGGCTCGAGATTGATCGGGAACTACTCTACCGGCTCATTGACGCGCGTGTCGACAGCATGTTCTCACGTGGGTTGGAGGACGAGGTGAAAGGGCTTGTTGAAGGAGGTTTAACACCCGGCACGACAGCGGGTGAAGCGCTTGGCTACAAGCAGATGCTCGGTAATTTCGCTGGAAATATGTCAAGGGAACAAGCGATAAGCGACATAAAACGCCGCACCCGAAACTACGCGAAAAGGCAGCAGACATGGTTCAAGAAAGACCCGCGCATAAAGTGGTTCAGAGTCGAAGGCAGCGCAGGCGATATGCTCGAGGATATCGAGAATTCGCTCAACGACACAGCGCGGCTCGTACTTGAATATATGTCGGATAAACTGGAGAATTGAACGACAATGGAGTTTTCAAAGTACGAAGCTACAGGTAATGATTTCGTGATGATCGACGGCCTTTCAAGGGCGCGGGAGCTCTCCGGAGACCTCATCCGCAAGCTGTGCGACCGCCGCAGGGGGATCGGCGCCGACGGCGTTATCGTGATGCTACCCTCGGAGGTTAGTGACCTGAGGATGCGTATATTCAACGCCGATGGCAGCGAGGCGGAGATGTGCGGGAACGGGATAAGGTCTCTTTTTCTTTTCGCCTTGGACAGAGGCGTCATGGACGGCCGTGAGATCAGAGTCGAGACACGCGCGGGGGAGAAGTCGGTAGAGTTCGGCGGAGTATGCGGGGACGAGGCGGTCTTCACGGTCGACATGGGAAGGCCGGCATACAGGTACGGGGATATCCCGATGGACGGACCCCCTGACGCGGAAGCGATCGGAGTCGAGATCCCACTCGACGATCAGGTCATAGAGGCTACATGTGTGTCCATGGGCAACCCCCATTGTGTGGTCTTCGTCGAAAACGCCGCCGAGTACCCTGTGGTCAGGATCGGTCCGCAGGTCGAGAGCCATGTACTGTTCCCCGAGAGGACGAATGTCGAATTCGTGGAGGTCCGCGACAGGGAGCCCCTGATAGTAAGAGTATGGGAGCGCGGGGTAGGGGAGACGCCGGCCTGCGGCACCGGGGCCTGCGCCTCCCTGGTAGCCTCGAAACTGAATAAGAAATGCGGAGACAGAGCAACAGTGATCGTTCCCGGAGGGCCGATGGAAGTAAGATGGGAAGAAGGGCCGGTTTTTTTGACGGGCCCCGCGAGACACGTGTATGACGGCGCGATCGAAGTGGATGGATGACGATGAGGTTGTCAAAAAGACTTGAGAGGATACCGCCTTACCTCTTCGTCGAGGTGGACAGGAAGATCGCCGAGAAGAAGGCGGCCGGAGTCGACGTCATAAGCTTCGGGGTCGGTGACCCGGATATACCGACGCCAGAATCGATTGTCGAGACGCTGATAGACAAGAGCGGGAATCCCGAGCACCATCGCTACCCATCCTACTTCGGCCTTGACGAGTTCAGGGGGGCCGCCTCCCGCTGGGTCGAGCAGAGGTTCGGGGTCAGGCTGGACCCCGACCGTGAGGTATTGCCGCTTATAGGTTCGAAAGAAGGGATAGCCCATCTTGCGCTGGCTCTGCTCGACCCCGGGGATCTCGCGCTGGTTCCTGAGCCCTCCTACCCCGTATACGAGATGGGCACCATCCTCGCGGGAGCGGAACCGTACTTCATGCCGCTCAAGCGGGAAAACGGCTTCCTGCCCGACCTGTCGGCGGTCCCGGAAGAGGTGGCGGAGCGCGCCAAGGTCCTCTGGCTCAATTACCCGAACAACCCGACCGGGGCTGTGGCCGAAGGACCCCTGTTCGCGGAGGCCATCGAGTTCGCAAAGAAGCACGACATCGTTCTGGCCCATGACAACGCCTACTCCGAGATAACCTTTGACGGTTTCGTGGCCCCCAGCCTGCTCGAGTTCAAGGGCGCGGTGGACGTCGGCATAGAATTCCACTCGCTCTCTAAGTCGTTCAACATGACCGGCTGGCGGATCGGATTCGCCTGCGGAAACCCGCAGGTGCTCGAGGCGCTCGGCACGGTCAAGACGAACATCGACTCGGGCATCTTCAACCCCATACAGCTTGCCGGTGTAACAGCCCTCGAAAAGGAAGCCGGGTCCGCCGCGAGGATGAGAGACACCTATCAATCCCGCAGGGACTACCTGGTCGACGAGTTCTCCGGCCTTGGCTGGGAGATAACCCCGCCCGGGGGCAGCATCTACGTATGGATGCCGGTACCACCCGGGTTCGATTCGGTGGGATTCTCAACGCACGTTCTCGATAGAACCGGTATATTCTTCACCCCGGGCAACGCGTACGGCCCCTCCGGGGAGGGGTACGTAAGAATATCGCTTTCCGTCCCGACCGGCAGAATGGAAGAAGCGGTATCAAGGCTCAAGGAAGCGTTCCGCAGTTGAGAGAAGAAGGCCCCCGCCAGGAAGAACCCGAGATCGCGGTGCTGGTCTCCGTTCAACTACCTGTCGATTCCGACGACGAGACCGCCGATTCGCTCGAGGAGCTGGGCGCTCTCGCCCGCACGGCCGGTGCGAATGTCTCCTGCTCGATCATCCAGAAAAGAAAACGGTACGAGCCGTCAA
>JAENXM010000264.1 GCA_016649525.1 Actinomycetota bacterium | reverse complement strand
GTCTCGTGGGCTCGGAGATGTGTATAAGAGACAGCGATATATTGATCCCCAGGTTGAACCCCTCCGACCCGAAGGCCTCCCTGATCGCGGCCATGGAGCGCTGAGCCAGTACCATCATCTCGGTGAGGATATCCGGGTCCACTTCTTCTATGGTACCGGTATGCTCGTAGGGCGCTATCATCAGGTGTCCGGTCGTGTAAGGGAAGAGGTTCAGTATCGCAAAACAGCGCTCGCCCCTGTAGATGATGAGGTTCTCCCGGTCGTTTTTCTCTTGCGCCTTCTCGCAGAATATGCAGCCCTCGCGATCGTCCACGCTTTTCACGTACTCGTACCTCCAGGGGGTCCAGATGATATCCAATAACTACACTTCCAGCGAACGCCTCGACGTTATCTCTTCACAGAGCTCCGAAATGAACCCGTCCAGGTCGACGTTCCTCTCGTCGCGCCCGGCCAGCGACCTTACGCTTATCGTTCCCGATTCGATCTCTTTGTCGCCGACAACTATCATATAGGGCACCTTCATGCGCCAGGCCTTCCTGATCTTGTTAGAGGTGGTCTCCCTCTCTTCATTGATGCTGACGCGCACGCCGGCCGATTCCATTATTTTCATTATCTCCTTTGAATGCTCCACATGCCGGTCTGCTATCGGGAGTATCTCTACCTGCACCGGTGCCAGCCATAGCGGGAAGGCGCCCGCATAATGCTCGATAAGTATCCCGATATAGCGTTCGAGGCTTCCCAGCACGGTGCGGTGTATCATCACGGGGGTATGCTCCTGGTTGTCGGCGCCCACGTATGTCATTTCGAAGCGCGTTGGCAGTTGAAGGTCGAACTGGATGGTCGGACCCTGCCAAAGCCTTCCAAGCGCGTCCTCGAGCTTCACGTCGATCTTCGGCCCGTAGAAGACCCCCTCCCCTTTGTCGACGACGTATTCGAGCGACTGGTCCGAAAGCGCCTGCTTCAGGATATCGGTGGCACGTTCCCAGTCGTCGGAGGTCCCCACTGAAAGGTCCGGCCTCGTGCTCAGGGCGATGCGGAAGCTGGTGAAACCGAAGGTGCGCTGGGTCTCGAACGCGAACCGGACCGCGTCGTTTATCTCAGCCTCCGCCTGCTCCATCGTGCAGAAGATATGCGCGTCGTCCTGGGTGAAACCACGGACCCTCAAAAGCCCGTGCAGTACGCCGGAGCGCTCGTGGCGGTAGACGGTCCCGAGCTCGAAGTAGCGGATGGGGAGCTCGTTGTGACCGCGCGTCTTCGATTTATAGATGTATATGTGTGCCGGGCAGTTCATGGGCTTTATACCGTAGCCCTGGCCCTCGATGTCGAAGAAGTACATCGGGTACTGCATCGACAGGTGCCCGCTCGTCTCCCAGATGTCCTTGCGCATGATGTGGGGAGAGATGACCAGCTCATATCCCTTTTTCGCGTGCTCTACTTTAAGGAAGTCCTCGATAACCGTGCGCAGGACAGCACCCCTGGGATGGTAGATGACCAGCCCAGGGCCGATCTCCTCCCTTATGGAGAAGAGCTCCAGCTCCGGGCCGAGGCGTCTGTGGTCTCTCCTCTCCGCCTCTTTGCGCAGCCTGAGGAACTCCTCGAGAGCCTCTTCGGTATCGAAAGCTGTTCCGTATATCCTCTGCAGCATCTCGCGCGACTCGTCGCCGCGCCAGTATGCTCCTGCGACTGACAGCAGTTTGAAAGCTTTCACACGGCCGGTGGATGCAAGATGCGGACCGCGGCAGAGGTCGACGAAGTCCCCCTGTGTGTATACTGTAACAGGGTCCTCATCTATCCCCTCGAGTAACTGGACCTTGTAGTCCTCACCGCGTTCCTTGAACAGCGCTATCGCTTCACTTGCCGGGAGCTCTTTTCTCTCTACGGGAATATCCTCGGCTATGATGCGCCGCATCTCGTCCTCGATAGCGCCGAGGTCCTCAGCCTTGATGGTTTCGTCTAGTCCGAAGTCGTAGTAGAAGCCCTCCTCTATCGCCGGCCCTATCGCGAGTTTCGCATCCGGGTGCACGCGCTTGACCGCCTGCGCCATCACGTGTGACGCAGTGTGACGGTAGGCTTCACTGCCACGCGGAGAATCGAAACCGAGGACGCTCAATGCCCCTGAGGATTCGATGGGGCGCGACAGTTCGACGGACTCGCCATCGAGCTCGGCCAGTACGGCACCTTCGGGCAGTCGCCTCCCGGCAGACTTGAGCACTTCGAGAGTCGTCATTCCTTTCTCGACGCTTACCTCGCTGCCGTCGGCAAGCTTGATATCGATCAGTTCTTTCATCGCCATACGGATGATCCCCGGTCGAGCTGTCACATCCTAAAGGTGACTGTCGCTTTAAAGAATGGTGGGCGCGAGTAGGATCGAACTACCGACCTCTTCCGCGTCAAGGAAGCGCTCTCCCACTGAGCTACGCGCCCACGAATCAACCATGTTCATTGATTTTACCGCGCTAATATTATCTCATGGTACTTGAAAGTTCAATAAACTGAAACGGTGATAAACGTGCCTGTCTGCCTCAAATGCGGGAAGGAAATCGAGAAGGGGAAGAATTACTGCGACGATTGCGGGCCGCGGGGCGAAGCCCAGGTTCAAGAATTAGTCAGCCTCATGGAGAGCAGCCGCTACAGGCCGAGCAGGCGTCCACGATTCCGTGGCATCGCGATAGGTCTCATCGGGTTGATGGTGGTTGTACTCATAGTCACTGTTGCCCTGATTATCGCTATCCCCAGTGGCCCGG
>JAENXM010000312.1 GCA_016649525.1 Actinomycetota bacterium | reverse complement strand
TTATCGATTCTGGCGGCGGCACGCGCGGTAATTGCGGTAGTAACCAGAGCGATACCCAGCACCATGGAGACCATGCCGGTGGCTTTCCCGCCGGGCGTGATAGGGTACTTATCCCCGTATCCAACCGTGGTCATGGTTACGACAGAAAGCCAGACGGCATCCCCGTACGTTTTTATCGTCGGGTTGGTTTTTCTCTCAAACAGGAACATGAACAGAGACCCCAGAAGAAGAACGATGATAATTGCGCCCAGCATCGAGAGATAAAAACTCCTTTTGTATATCAGCCGCCTGAGGCTCTCTTTTCTGTAACCCGTTCTCTCTACTGCCACTTTAAACCGTCCCTGTGTGTGCGTTTAACGGGGCGCCAAGAACAGCGCATCACTTTACAACTATAACAGACTGACTTTCACCGTATGCTTCCTGCGACTTCAACATTATACATTCTCAAAATCCAATCTTAAGCCCCTCAGTAATGCTCGGTCGGTCTTATGGCTTTCCTGTAATATACTGTGCCAGGGAGAAAGGACAACGTATATGAAGGAGAAGAAAGGCGTTTCTTCCTCAACGGGGATGCTGCTTGTCATAATGTCGTCCGCGCAGTTCATCTTCACCCTAGACACCACATTCATGAACGTCTCGATCTCCACGCTCGTAAAGGACCTCCACACGACCGTTTCCGGTATCCAGGGGGCCATAACCTTCTACGCCCTGGTCATGGCGGCGTTCATGATAGCCGGGGCGAAGATAGGCGACATCATCGGTAGGAAAAGGGCATTCGTGATCGGCTTGATTGTCTACGGGGCAGGATCGCTCATTACCGGCCTTGCTCCGAACCTCCCCATACTGATTCTGGGCTGGTCCGTCCTGGAGGGCCTGGGCGCCGCCCTGGTCATGCCCGCGATGATCTCCCTCGTAGCGTCCAACTTCGAGCCCGGCATTGCAAGGATGCGGGCGTATGCGGTCATCCCGGCCGCAGCCGCTATCGGCGCTGCAGCCGGCCCCATAATCGGCGGTTTTCTGACCACATATGTCACCTGGCGACTCGGTTTCCTGATGGAAGTGCTAGTGGTCATATTCATACTGATAATGCGAGGCCGTGTAAAAGATGCTGCCTTAGGTAGCGAGTTGCGTCCGAAGTTCGATTACCCCGGGCTCGTGCTATCTGTCGCCGGGCTGGGGACACTGGTCTACGGGATAATCCTCGCCAACACCTACGGGTTCTTCAAATGCAGGGCGCCATTCACCATTGCAGGAAAGCAGGTGCTGGCGGTGGGCGACATCTCGCCCACGGTCCTGTTCGTGATAGCGGGACTGGTAATCACAGGCTTTTTTGCGTTCTGGGAGTTCCTCTGGCACCGCCGCGGGAAGAGCACGCTGATAAACCCCGCGTTGTTCAGGAACATGGCGGTGGTATGCGGAGTGTCCACGAACCTGTTCCAGTATTTCCTCATGGCTGGGGTGATATTCTCCCTGTCTTTGTTTGCGCAGATCGTGTTGAAGTACAGCGCATTCACCACCGGCCTGACCATACTCCCGCTGTCCGTTTCGGTGTTTCTTTTGGCAACCGCGGGTGTAAGGCTCGCTAATCGCTTCTACCCGAAGCGTATTGTCCAGGTGGGCTTCATCATCATGCTGGCAGGCGCGGCACTGCTGGGGCTGGGTATGGTCAAGCATACCAGCGGGGTCGACTTCATCCCCAGCCTCCTTGTCTTGGGTGCAGGCCTGGGCCTGGTCGCGTCTCAGATCAACAACATACAGCAGTCTTCCGTGGAGCCCGAGCAGGCGAGTGAGACCTCCGGCCTGAACTACACATCCCAGAACCTGGGGACTTCTCTCGGGACGGCGATCGCCGGCGCTCTTATCGTGACAATCCTGATTTCCACGTCACTGACACTCGTCCAGCAGAGCACCGTACTCAGCTCGAGCCAGAAGTCGAGTATCGAGAAATACGTGAACGAGAAGGTACAAGAGGCCAACAACGAACCTCTTGACAGCTATCTCAAGGGGCAGCCTTCCGAGGTCGAGAGTGAGGTCGAGAGAATCAGCAGCACCGCTCAGAGGAAGGCGCTCGCATCGG
>JAENXM010000115.1 GCA_016649525.1 Actinomycetota bacterium | reverse complement strand
CTCCCGGCGAGAAACTCCTACGAGATTCTCAAGATCTAAAAAAACTGAATCAGGTATAGGCCGGCCAGATATCCGCACCAGTCTCGTACTCTTTCTGGCAGCCCTTATACACTCAGCTTCACGGCACACATAACTGCCCCTGCCGGTTCGTTTCACCTTACAGTCCAGGGTCAATTCGCCTTCGTCGTTAAGGCCAAAACGTATTAGTTCCGCTTTCGGCTTCCTGCATCCGCAGCAAACGCATGTCCTTATGGGTACGCCCAAATACTCAACCACCCTGCTCTTCAGTCGGCTACAGCCGGCCGGAGTCACCCGGGGCTTCGAGGACCTCAACCTCACTGGATTCTCCATCCGAAGGAGGTGGTTCTTCATCGGCCGCTGGAGTCTGCTCTTCGTCCGATACAGCCTCAATTTCTTCGACCGGTGCTTCCTCAGCTTTCTCCACCGGCGTAACCTCTTCCACCTCTGCTTCCCCGGCTTCTATCATCTGCCCCAGCTTCTGGTGTGCAGCCATGCCGCAGAAGTCGGATCCCGGCTTCGCCTTGTTCCGGCACCTTGCCCCGGAAGCCGTAATTGCGCGGCACTGACGCTCCTCCTGCGACGCCGATTCCTGCTCGAGCCGTTCTGCTCTTTTAGTCGCGGCATCCATCGCCTGTGACTCGCTCAGGATATCTATTCTCCAACCGGTAAGTTTCGCCGCGAGGCGAGCGTTTTGTCCCTCTTTCCCTATCGCCAGAGATAGCTGATTATCCGGCACCACCACCTCAGCGGTCATGTTCAAGGAATCAACAACGACTTCCTTTACCTTCGCAGGGCTTATCGCGTTGGCGACGAACTCCGCCTGATCCTCTTTCCATTCGACTATATCGACCTTCTCTCCCCTGAGCTCCCCCACGATCATACGGACGCGTGACCCCTTCGCGCCAACACAGGCCCCCACCGGGTCAACGTTCGTGTCTTTGGACACAACGGCCACCTTCGAGCGTTGTCCCGCCTCACGCGCAACGGCTTTGATCTCCACGAGGCCTTCGAATATCTCCGGGATCTCCAGCTCAAAGAGCCTCTTAAGGAGCCCGGGATGTGTCCTGGAGACCATGATCTGGGGCCCCTTGGTAGTCCTGCGTACATCCACTATGTAGGTCTTGAGTCTCGTTCCATGCTCGTAACGCTCGCCCCGCACCTGCTCACTCGGCGGAAGAAGCGCTTCGACCTTTCCCAGATCGATCAGAGTATAACGCTGGTCGTTCTGCTGTACTATTCCCGTTACTATATTGCCCTCGCGACCGTGATATTCATCGAACATCAACTCGCGCTCCGCCTCCCGGATACGCTGGATTATCACCTGCTTGGCGGTTTGGGCGGCGATCCTCCCGAAGTTCTTCGGGGTTACCTCGACCTCTTCCGACTCGCCTGCCTCGTTTTCGTGAATCTCGAAGACCTTTATCGCGCCGGTCTCGTTATCGATATCCACGCGTGCCTCACAGTCGACGTTGTAGTTCTTCTTATAAGCCGAAACCAGTGCATCCTGCAGCGCTTCCATGATGGTGTCTATCGATATGCCCTTCTCGGCCTCGATCTGCTTGAGCGCATCTATGAGCTTCAAATCCAACTCCAACACATCCTCATCTAGAAACTACCACGGAAGCTCGGGGTCGAGCTTTGCGCTCGACAGGCTCTCGTATCTAAACTCGAGCAGTTCCTCGCCAAGCTCGAGCGTGAACGAATCCTCCCCTGCGCTGACCAGCACGCCTGAATAGTCCTTTTTGCCCTCGAAAGGCGACGCAAGTCTCACCTTCAGTCTCTTACCCAGGTTCTTTACGAACTCCTCGGGCCTTTTCAAGCGCCTGTAGACACCGGGGCTCATCACCTCCAGCACGTGCGGGGTCATCATTATTCCTTCTCTTTCGAGCACCTTTCCTATGAGCCCGCTCGCCCCCGCGCAATCATCCATGGTGACGCCTCCGTTCCTGTCCACATAAATCCTTAAAAAAAGCTGACCCCCCTCTCGAACGATTTCAGCATCAACAAGCTCCATCGCCAGCCCATCCATGAGGTCTTGGATCACCTTTTTTACCTTACTGTAAATGTCCCCTTCTTCTGTTGCGTCCATATTTCAGCACCCCTGATAAACAAAAAGTGGGCTCTTGCCCACTCATTCGAGAGCGCTTTCTAATGGCGAAATCAGTTTAGCACAGTGGTATTAGGCGTGCAACATGATCGAAAACCGCTGCTATTTTGTGCCAAGGAGCCAGACCAGGAGAAGGGTAGTGACGGCGAAAACCGAGGCCAGCACTATGGTTATCCGATCGAGATTCTTCTCTACGATGTAGGAGCCTGTGAATACCGAGCTCCCCGCCCCTCCCAGCACGCTGGAGATGCCTCCACCCTTGCCTGCGTGAAGCAGCACCGCAAGGACGAGCCCAGCAGAAACGGTTATGTGAATCACAAGCACTACTATAGTCAATACTCCCACTTACTACTCCTTTCGGGAGCTATTGTAGAGTCATCGCCCTTCTATTTCAACCGGAGAAAGAGCGAGGTACCGGTCATCTCTTCAGGTTTTGGCAGCTGGAGCACCTCGAGGATCGTAGGAGCGATGTCTCCGAGGGTCCCGCCGGCGCGCAGCGGCCTTTTATCTTTCGTTGCGTTTATGAAGGGCACCGAGGAACAGGAGTGGGCAGTGCAGGCCGAGCCGTCGTCGAGCATCGTCTCGGCGTTTCCGTGGTCTCCGGTCACGAACGCTCCGCCACCGCTGTCAGAAAGCTCATCGAGAACTATTCCGAGGCTTTTATCGGTCGCCTCTACCGCCTTTACCGCCGCCTCCATGATCCCGGTATGCCCGACCATATCGCCGTTGGCGAAGTTCAATACTATAAAGTCGTACCTTTCACTCTCGATCCGGCGCACGGTCTCCTGAACTACCTCGTACGCGCTCATCTCCGGCTTCAGGTTGTAAGTCGCCACCTTCGGGGACGGTATGAGTACGCGGTCTTCTCCCTTCTTCGGTTCCTCCACACCACCATTAAAGAAGTAGGTGACATGAGCATACTTCTCGGTCTCGGCGATGTGGAGCTGGGTCTTTCCATGCTCGGCCAGGACATCGGCCAAAACTTCCTCTACCTCCTCCGGCGCGAACGCGAACGTCACATCGAATTGATCTTCGTACTCCGTCATGGTAACAAGGTACGGGAACGGCGGGGCCGGCCCGCGGTCGAACTCTTTGAAGTCCTTCTCGATAAGTGGCCGGGTCAGTTGCCTCGGCCTGTCAGGCCTGAAGTTGAAAAAGATCACCGCATCGTCATCATCCATTGGCGCAGATTCCCCTACCACGCGAGGCACCAGGAACTCGTCATCGACGCCGTCGTCATATGACGCCCGTATTGCCTCTTCGGCAGAGCCTACCCTGGGGCTCTCGGACCGCGCTACAGCATCGTACGCTAGCCTGGTCCTGTCCCACCTGTTGTCCCTGTCCATCGCGTAGTAGCGGCCCATTATCGTCCGGATAGACCCGATACCTATATCGCGGCAGAAGTCTTCGAGCATCCGCACGTATGTCAACGCGCTTCTCGGGGGAACATCACGCCCGTCAAGGAACGCATGGACGCAGACATCGTTCACCTGTTCGCTCTTTGACATCTCGAGCAGAGCGAACAGGTGTTCTATGTGGCTGTGCACACCTCCGTCCGACAGGAGTCCCATAAGATGGAGTTTGCCGTCTGTACTAACCGCTTGCCTGATCGCACCCAGGAGGACCTCGTTGCGGAAGAATCCGCCGTCCCTTATCGAGTAGTTAATCCGTTGGAAGTCTTGGAGCACTAGCCTGCCGGCGCCGATATTAAGGTGCCCTACCTCGGAGTTTCCCATCTGGCCTGGTGGCAACCCGACAGCCTCACCCGAAGCCACCAGGGTTGTGCTGGGATACTCATCCAGCAGGGCATCCATCACGGGAGTCCTTGCGGCCGCTATTGCGTTACCTTGCTTTGATTTATTGACGCCCCAGCCGTCGAGGATGGCCAGAAGCAAAGGGCGGGGTACTTTCAAGAAAACCTCACGATCTTCGCGAAATCTTCAGCCTTCAGACTTGCCCCGCCGACCAGCGCACCGTCTATGTCCTGCTGCGACATGAACTCGGATATGTTGTCCGGGTTCACGCTGCCGCCGTACTGGATCCTTATTCTGTCCGCGGTTTCTGCGTTGAGTGTCTCGGAGACTGTCCTTCGGACGAGGCTGATGACCTCCTCTGCGTCTAATGCAGTCGCCGCCTTTCCCGTGCCGATCGCCCATAAAGGTTCGTACGCTATGACCATCCCGTTCGCACGGGCACTGTCCGCCTCGAAAAGACCACACTTCACCTGGTTGACGATAACGTTCTCGGTATCCCCAGCCTCCCGCTGCTTCAAGGTCTCACCAACGCACATGATAGGTACCAACCCGTGCTCGAGTGCGGACCTCACCTTACGGTTCACTCCCTGGTCGGTCTCACCGAAAAACTGACGCCGCTCGGAGTGCCCTATTATGACGTGGGTTACGCCGAACTTCAGAAGCATAGTGGGCGAGACCTCTCCGGTGAACGCCCCCGATTCCTCCCAGTGCATGTTCTGTGCGGCTAGCCCGATATCCATCTTCCCGCTTCCGATCATCTCGGACACAGCCGGAATATCCATAAAAGGCGGGCACACGACGACCTCAACACTGCCCTGACCGGAAATCATCCCCCAGAGGTCGTCCACGAGTGCGACTGCCTGTCCCGGAAGCAGATTCATCTTCCAGTTCCCGGCGATTATTGGCCTGCGCAAGGTCTTACCCCCCGTCTAATATCAACTGTCGGTGAGCGCTTCCACGGCGGGTAGTTTTTTACCTTCCAGGAGCCTCATTGCCGCTCCCCCGCCGGTGGAAACGAAATCCATCTTATCGGCAAGGCCGTACTGCCTGAGTGCCGCGTCCGAGTCGCCCCCTCCGACTATCGTCGTAGCCTCTGTATCGGCGATACATTCCGCGATACTCTTGGTCCCTTGCGCGAAAGGTGGCCATTCGAAGACTCCCATAGGACCGTTCCAGAACACCGTTTTTGCCTCGCTTATCGCCAGGCAATAGGTCTTGATCGTCGCAGGCCCGATATCCAGCCCCATCCAGTCCGGAGGTATCATCTCCGCCGGTACTATTTTGTGGTTGGCAGCCTCATCGAAGCGGTCCGCCACAACGAAATCGTTCGGGACCAGAACCCTCACTCTTTTTCTCCGTGCTTTCTTGAGCGCCGAGGTTATCTGGCCGAGCTGGTCCTCCTCGATTACCGACTGACCTATGTCCAGCCCCATGCTCTTTATGAGGGTAAAGCCCATCGCCGTTCCGGTAAGTATGGTGTCAGCGATATCCAAGAAGCTTTCGATCACTCCGAGCTTGTCGGAGACCTTGTTTCCACCGAGAACGACGACGAAAGGCCGTTCTGGATTCTCGAGTAGCCGCTAAGGGTATTGAGCTCTTTCTCCATCAGGAGGCCCATTACAGAAGGAAGATACGCTGTCACGCCTACGGTGGAGGCGTGTGCCCTGTGACTTGTCCCGAAGGCGTCATTGCAGTATATGTCGGCCAGTTCCGCGAGCTTGCGTGAGAAGTCTGGAAGGTTCTCTCTCTCCCCGGGGTAGAACCTCAGATTCTCGAGCAGTATCACCGCGTTCTTGTTCTTGTTGATAGCCTTCTGGACGCCGGGGTCCACACACTCCGTGAGGTAGACTACCGGCTTATCGAGGTCCTCCTGCAGCTTCTTGGC
Organism: Actinomycetota bacterium; assembly: GCA_016649525.1. Taxonomy (GTDB): domain Bacteria; phylum Actinomycetota; class Geothermincolia; order Fen-727; family Anoxymicrobiaceae; genus JAENXM01. Next base: position 77 of record JAENXM010000115.1, on the reverse strand, counting down.
GACAGGAGCCATACGAAGACTCTCGACCACCTTGCCTTTCGGGCGCCCGAGATGGGACATCAGGATGGGCCTGGCGT
>JAENXM010000037.1 GCA_016649525.1 Actinomycetota bacterium | reverse complement strand
TTGCAGCCTTCTTGGCTACCTTCTTGATGTGCATCACCCGTCTCCTTTCTAGATGAGCTACACTTAATAAACATTCTATTTCGCAAGCGCTGATCATGCAATACCAGATCCGCAATTAAACAGGCTCGGGACCGGTCCTTGACTATTCCGATGCGGGTGGCGGTATATATATATGGCCAGGAGACACAATGGGTGATTTTCCGGAATTCGAAAAAAAGCTCGACTCCTTTCTCGCAAGCGGTCTTGGTCCCGGAGACAAGGAGGAGCTGAAAAGGTTGTTGTGCGCCGACTGCAGGTTCTTCACCCCGGGGGAGGATGAGGAGCTGGAATGCGGCTGTTACCTCATGCTTGAAAGACTTATTTGCGGAGGTCGCATAACCCTGGAGCAGTTGGCCGATGCCCTCAAGTAGATTCTTGAGGCTCGCGGACGGCGTTTTTCTAAAGAGGCTGGAGTTTCCCGCCGTCTACAATACCCTGGCTGACGAGCTGTACGAGGTCGATCCCACCGGTTTTTCCGAGCTCGCGCGTTGTGACGGAACGCTGGAGGTATCGGATTCGAGATTCCCACCTGATTTTCTCGATTACTGCTTCGAGGAGAATATTCTCATCGAGATGGATGAGCAGGAAGCGCATCCCGTTGTAGTCGGGAACAACGAGGTCCCATCACTCAGGTACCTGATGCTGGAGGTGACGGACCGCTGTAACCTGGCCTGCCGTCACTGCTACCTGGGGGAGGGGAGCGGTCAGGAGCTGGAGATTGCCACAATCGGAGATGTTCTTGATGAGCTTGGCCATATGGGGGGGCTTCGGCTTGTCCTCACGGGAGGCGAGCCCCTACTCCATCAGCGGTTCAGCGAGATAAACAAGATGGTGGAAACGAAGCCCTTCAGGTCGGTGCTGGTGACAAACGCTACGCTGATAGATGACGAGATCGCCGATGAACTCCGGTTCAACGAGGTGCAGGTATCGCTCGACGGAATGGAGAAAGGGCATGACTTTTTACGTGGGGCGGGCAGTTTCAAGGAAGCGCTGCGTGGAGTGGATTCACTACGTAGGGCCGGAAAGGCTTTATCCGTTGCCACGATGGTGCACCTCGAAAACCTGGACGAGCTCGAACGGTTGGAGTCGCTGGTGCGTGAGAGAGGAGCGGTTTCCTGGACAATTGATGTCCCGTGCGAGACCGGGAGGATATCGGACGGCGGTGACGGCGTGATCCCAACTGCTGAGGACTGCATGGAAGCGATGGAGCACTCTTTCGGCTCCGAACTGCACGAGCCCTCGGAGGAGTACGCGTGCGGGGCGCATCTTGCATGTGTCAAGGCGAGCGGTGTCCTGACCAAGTGCGGTTTCTATGAGGACTGGAACGGCGGTGCGGTCACCGGTGGTCTGCGAAAGGCCTGGATCTCACTTCCGAAGATGAAGCTCGCTGACCTTGAATGTGATTGCATATACTTGCGTGACTGCGGTGGGGGATGCCGCTTCCGAGCGGAGCGGCTTTCGGGAAGGACGGGACCTGACCCCCTGAAATGCTTCCAGTTCGGTGTCTGACAAAACAGCTGAATGCCTGTCTTTGCACGTTTATCGTATTGGAGGTTCCAGGGATAATCTTCAGTTCGATATCCTGATTTTCAACATTTAAAATTGGGACAGCGCTCCACATCCATATATTGTGTTCCTTGTCCTTGTTTTCCACAATATATTCCACATTTCAACAACCAGTTCCCAAATAATCCCGGCATGGCCTTCAGAAACAGGTATGAGGGCCTAAAGTTTTAGGGAAATATAGCCGATAGGTGTTGTAAATTGGAGAGATATGGTTTAAAGTGGAGCATTGTGGCGAAAGGATAGATATTGCTGCTCGGGGACCACAAGAGAGCGATCGACACAAAAGGCCGGATTATACTGCCGCGTGAGATGAGGCAAGAGTTTGGCACCGGGCTGATAGTAACCAAAGGCCTGGATAACTGCCTGCTCCTCTATCCGGTTGATGAGTGGCAGAAGCTGATCGAGCGCATAGAGGAAATGCCGGCGGGAAGTGAGGCGACCAGGAGATTCTCGAGGCTTTTCTTCTCGAGCGCGAGCCACCTGATGCCGGACGGTCAGGGCAGGGTACTTATACCTCCTCACCTGAGAGAAATGGCAGGGCTCTCAAAAGAAGTGGTAATCGTGGGAGTCTCCAACAAAGCCGAGGTCTGGGACCCGAAGAGGTGGCAGGAGTACAAGAAAGACAGCACGGAGCATTACGAACAGAGTGCGTCCGAAATCGGGTTTTAACGTATGGAAAGCGAAATGGGCGGTGCGGTGCACCGGCCGGTGATGGTTTCGGAGGTCATTGAGTATCTGAAGCCGGAGAAGGGAAAGGTGATTGTAGATGGCACAGTCGGCACAGGTGGACATGCTGAGAGTATCCTTGGGCACATCAGGCCGGGAGGACGCCTCATTGCTATTGACCGGGATCCGGAAGCGATCAGTAAGGCGCGAGAACGGCTGGGCGAGGCACCTCCGGCGGTCAGTTACCATTGCGAAAATTACAGAGATATACGCTCCATCCTTGATTCTGAGGGGATAGAGCGGGTGGACGGTATCCTCCTGGACCTGGGGGTCTCGTCGATACAGCTCGAGGACCCCGATCGAGGATTCAGCTACCGGAAGGATGGTCCTCTAGATATGAGAATGGGACCTGACGCCGTGATGAGCGCGGCGGAGATAATCAACATTGAGTCCGAGGATGAGATCACCCGGATTCTTTACAGTTACGGAGAAGAGCGGTGGGCGAGGCGAATTGCTCACTTCATCATAGAGACCCGGAAGCGCCGACCCATACTGACCACGCATCAACTGGTTGAGGTTGTCTTGGATGCGGTCCCCGCAGGTGCAAGACGGGGCCGCAAACATCCGGCCCGAAAGACGTTCCAGGCGCTCCGGATCGCAGTGAACCACGAGCTCGATGATCTGAGGGAGGCGATATCGCAAGGAATCGAGTGCCTGGCCCTGGCCGGGCGGATGGTCATCCTTACTTACCAGTCCCTCGAGGACAGGATAGTAAAGAGTACATTCAGCTCCCTGGCAAAAGGATCGGCCAATCCGCCCGGCGAACCGCTCTTGTCCGAGCCGATGATTCGGGTCCTCACAAGAAAGCCGGTGAGACCTGACGAGGAAGAGACCCTTGAGAACCCTAGGAGCCGCAGCGCGAAGTTGAGGGCGGGGGAGCGGACAAGGAATGGCGAAGGTGAAACGCGCAGGGGCGAAGAAGTCCCGTAGGAAAAAGAAGCCGGCGAAATCTGAGCGAAGTAAAGGCCTCGATTTCGGCTTTTTTATTTTAGTCTGTGTGTTACTAGCAGGTATCGGCGTTTTCATATTGGTCCAGCACCAGCGCACCGTTAACAGTGAGCTCAAGAGACAGAAGATCGAAAATATGATCGCTGGCGAAAAGGCTAAACAGGAAACACTCAGGATAAAGCTTGCGAGGCTGAAATCACCCGCTCGTGTTACGAGGATCGCGCAGGATGAGCTGGGGATGGTCGAGCCCGGCGGGGTCATATACCTCAGATACAAGAGGGACTCTAACGGTAAGATTGTTTGTCGGAGCTCTTATGAAAAAAGAAGCCAGGAAGCGGACAAGAACCAGACCGGCGACGAACCGGGTGCGCCCGGGGAGGAGCAGGACCGGTCGATCACACAGAGGTAAGCCCGGACCGCCAGCTTCGAGCAGGAAGAAAAACAGGCGGATGGCCGTGGTCGCTTTGATCCTGACCGTAGGCCTGGCGGCTGTTGGCGGCAAACTCGTGATACTTCAGAGTCTCCAGGCGGAAAAGTACCTTAAGCTAGCGAGTGAGCAGAGGGAGCTTTTCATCAATATTACTCCCAGGCGAGGCACGATCTTCGACCGGGAGGGAGAGGTCATGGCCATCAGTGAGGACGTGACCACTGTGTATGCAACGCCCTACCAGGTCAGGCAAAGGGCCCGGACTGCGAAGAAGATAGCACAGGTGCTGGGCGAAGACCCTGATGATGTCGAGAAGAAACTCGCCGAGCATTCCGGCTTTGTGTATATCGCAAGAAAAATCGACAACAACATTGCGAATCGCATAAAGAAGATGGACCTGCCGGGCATCGGTTTCGTCGAGGAGAGCAAGAGGTCGTACCCGCTGGGCGAGGCGGCGGCCCAGGTGCTGGGCGTTGTAGATATCGAGAACGATGGGCAGGCGGGCCTCGAGCTCTACTACGAAGATATCCTGGGGGGGAAGCCGGGAGAGGTGCTGCTTGAAAGGGATGCTGCAGGGAACCCGATTCCCGGAAGCGAGAAAAGGCGGATACAGGCCGTCGAGGGAGTGGACCTGGAACTTGCCATGGACAAGGATATCCAGATATGCGCGGAGAACGCACTTTCCAGCGCCGTCGAACGTACCGGGGCAAAGGCGGGGACAGCACTGGTGATGGACTGCAATACCGGGGATATCCTGGCGATGGCAAGCGACCCGGGTTTCGACCCGAACGACAGGGAGGATATCGAACCCGCGTCGATGCGGAGCCGCGCGATAACGGACGTGTACGAACCGGGGTCCTCATTGAAGATCATACCGGCGGTGGCCGCGCTCGAGCAGAACATAGTGAACCCCGATTCGAGTATCTACGTGCCTTCGCAGCTGCAGGTTACGGACAAGGTGTTCAAGGACGCGGAGCCGAAGCCTTCGAGGTATATGACGTTCAGCAGGATAATAAGCGAGTCGTCCAACGTGGGCACTATCGAGGTCGGTCTGCAGCTTGGAAGGGAACGTCTCAACAGGTACTTTGCTCGTTTCGGGCTGGGGCACAAGACCGGGGTGGATTTCCCCGGGGAGGTGGGCGGCCTGGTGCCTCGGCTTTCTGAATGGACTGGAACGAGCGTGGCTGCCATGAGCATCGGCCAGGGTATCTCGACGACCGCGCTGCAGCTAGCTTCGGTGGCGGGAACTATCGCAAACGGTGGGCGGAGGGTCTACCCGCACTTCCTGAAGGCGAAGGTCGTCGGGGGGGGAGTTGTTGACATGGGGCTGGGAGGCCTCGGTGAAGAGGTCGTATCGCGTGATGCCTGCAAGAAGCTGACAGGGATAATGGAGCAGGTGGTCGCGCCCGGTGGGACCGCCCCAGGTGCCGCGGTGAGATACTACCGGGTCGCTGGAAAGACGGGGACTGCCGAAAAGCCAATCGTGGGGGGGACGGGCTATAGTTCGACATATATGGCGACGTTTGTCGGGTTCGCGCCGGCCGACAGCCCGAGGCTGGTGGCACTGGTGGTTCTCGATGAGCCGACGCCGATATGGGGCGGCGTCGTGAGCGCCCCCGTTTTCAGCGAGATAATGGGTTTCAGCCTTCAGCATCTCAAGGTTCCACCGAGCTGGGGGAATCCCGGGGAGCAGTGAGCCGAAAATGCGTGAGACAGCCAGGATATGCGTTGAGCTGTTAAGGAGCGGGCTTTACCGAGGGGGGAGGCAGCACTTGACTTTGTCTACATCCAGGGCTAGAAGAGACCATGGAAATTGCAGCCACGATGGCAGAACGAGAGTGAGGCATGCTACTAAGCGAACTTCTGGACACCCTTGACGAGAAGAACATCGTGGGTTTCCGGGACCCTGAGCTTCCTGGACTCGCGTATGACAGTCGTCTGGTGGAGCCTCAGGGGGCTTTTTTCTGTATAAGGGGGCTTGTCACGGATGGCCACCTTTACGCGGATGATGCCGTGAGAAACGGAGCTGCAGTACTTTTCATCGAGAAGGAACTCGAGCAGGAGGTCGGACCGGAAGTCGTCATTGTGGAAGTACCGGACACCCGCCGCGCCATGGCGCTCTGCTCAACGCGTTTCTTTGGTGATCCCTCGAGTGAGCTGAAGCTCGTCGGGGTGACAGGGACGAACGGAAAGACAACGACCACCTACCTGGTGGAGAGTGTATGCCGCGAGGCGGGCAACAAGACGGGAATCATCGGGACGGTCGAGACACACATGGGGACCCTGGTTGAACCTGTCACGAGGACGACACCCGAATCCCTCGACCTCCAGCGGCTGCTTCGCAGGATGGCGGATGATGGTGTCGAGGTAGTTGCCATGGAGGTTTCCTCGCACGCTCTCGACTTGAAAAGAGTCAACGGCTGCCGGTTCGAGGTCGTCGTGTTCACGAACCTTACCCAGGACCACCTGGATTTTCATATCTCGCTGGAGGAGTATTTCAGGGCAAAACGAAGGCTTTTCACCGGTGACGAGTTCGGGTCCGGTCGGAAGGCGCTCATCAACATAGATGACGAGTTCGGCAGGAGGCTACTGGAGGAGACCGGGCTTGCCACCAGGAGCTTCGGGTTGGACTGGGAGGCGGGAATAAGGGGCACGGATGTCGAGGTCTCTGCTAGAGGCAACAAGTTCAGGCTTGAGTACGGCGACGAATCGATATCGCTCTCGACGGCGCTGCAGGGAAGGTTCAATGTCTACAACTGCCTTGCGGCGGCGGGCGTCGCGATCGACCTCGGTATGGACGCCGAAACCATGGCCAGGGGGCTTGAGAGCCTCACGGGCGTGCCCGGGCGTTTTGAGAATATCGATTGCGGGCAGGATTTCACCGTCGTCGTCGATTACGCTCATACGCCTGATGGGATCCGCAGCTTGCTAGAGGCCTGCAGGGAAGTCACTTCAGGGCGCGTCATACTGGTAGTCGGCTGCGGTGGTGACCGTGACCGCTCGAAGCGGCCGCTCATGGGCGGGGTTGGGGCCGAGATGTCCGATCTCTGTATTATCACTTCCGACAACCCCCGGAGCGAGAATCCAGAATCGATAATCGAGATGATACTGGAGGGAGTAAGGGACAGGTTCGCTCCGGAGAGGTATATGGTCGAAGTCGACAGGCGGAACGCCATATACAAGGCCATAGGTGAGGCCAGACCAGGTGACCTCGTGGTCGTTGCAGGAAAGGGGCACGAGAGCGGCCAAATCTTTGCTGACAAGGTCGTCCCGTTCGACGACCGGCATATGGTACGAGAGGGTTTGAAGGAGGTAGCGGGTGCGGAGTGTTAGTCTCGGGCAGGTTGCCCGGGCGACCAGCGGCGAGCTGGTTGGACCCGGGCGCCTTATGATCTCGAGTGTAGGGACCGATTCACGCGATAAACCCGTGAAAGACCTGTTCTTTGCTCTAAAAGGTGAACACTTCGACGGGCACTCATTTATCGGGAAAGCGGTCTCGGCCGGCGCGAAGGCGGCAGTCGTCCAGAGTGGAGATCCCAAGCTGGCGGGTTTCAGGCGCAGGCACGCCGATTTTCCTCTTGTAATGGTTCGCGATACGCTTGAGGCGCTGGGGGACCTTGCCGGCTGGGTCCGTGAGCGAATAGATGTATTGGCCGTAGGTATAACCGGCAGCACCGGGAAGACGTGCACCAAGGACTTCCTGGCGTCGATCCTGGAGGGACAGTATCCGATTTGTGTGTCGCCGGGCACCTACAACAACGAGATTGGCACTCCGCTCACGATATTCTCATTGGTGAGAAAGGACCGCGTGCTGGTGGTGGAGATGGGAGCGCGCCATCCAGGCGATATCGGCAGGTTGGCTGAAATCTCGCAGCCACGGTTCGGGATAATCACGAACGTTGGGGTGACTCATCTTGAGCTTTTCCGGGACCCGGAAGGAGTCGCGAAGGCCAAGTCGGAACTGGCTGCAGCCCTACCGGAAGACGGTGTCTTGTTTCTGAATGCGGAGAACCGGTGGTCCACCGGGATAGCAAGAAGGACCCGTGCCAGAGTCGTGAAGTTCGGCCATTCCCGGAGGGCACATTACCGTGCCACAGATGTGAGGCTGAGTGTTAAAGGCGAACCGTCTTTCACGCTCTCTGGCCCGGGTTTCAAGACGGAGGTATCTCTGAAGGTAATCGGCAGGCACCAGGTAGAGAACGCGCTGGCGGCCGCTGCCTGCGCGCACGAGCTTGGAGCGTCCCCGGAAGTCATCGCCGAGGGTCTGGCGCGGGGGAGTATGTCGCAATGGAGGATGGAGGTATCCGAAGCGGAGGGTGGCTATCTGGTCATAAACGACGCGTACAACGCGAGCCCGCATTCGATGAAAGCGGCGCTCGAGACCCTAAAGGCGGTAGGCGGGAGCAGGAGAACAATAGCTGTTCTCGGGTGCATGGCCGAGTTGGGACAGGACAGGAGGGACTACCACCTCGAGATCGGCCGGTTGGTCACCTCCCTCGACATAGACATCCTGGTCTGTGTGGGTAGCGCGGCGAGGGACTACGCGGTGGCAGCCCTCGAAACCGGGTTGCCCAAAGGCAGTGTCTTTCAATGCGAGGCCAAAGAGTATGCCGTGAAGTTGCTGAGGGACATCGTCGAGCCCGGAGATGTAATTCTCGTCAAGGCATCGAGGGTGATGGGCCTGGAATCCGTGGCGGAGGCTATCGGCTCTTCAGGCTTTCTAATGAGGGCAGCGGCCAATGTATAGAGTCCTTCTGGCGGGGATCATATCGGGGTTCATCTGCCTGGCCTTCACCCCGGTCCTTATCAGGCTGCTTCGAAAGAAGAGTTACGGGCAGATCATTAGGGAGGACGGGCCGCGCGCCCACTTCGTCAAGAAGGGGATCCCGACCATGGGCGGCATCTTGATAGTGCTCGGGACGGTGCTTAGTTACCTCCTGCTCTCTCGGAGAACCCCGGAGGGTTTGCTCGTGATCGGGACGATGGCCGCGTGCGGACTGCTGGGGTTCGTTGACGACTTGATCCAGGTTCGAAAAAAGCGCTCACTGGGGCTGAAGCCGTCGGTGAAGTTCCTGGTCCAACTGGCAATAGCCGTAGCTTTCACCGCGATCGGTACCCACTACTGCCACCTGTCTACGAAGCTGAGCTTCATCGGAGAAACGAGGATAGACCTCGGGCCGTTTCTGTTTCTCCTTGTGTTTTTGATGCTGGTCGGGTCTTCGAACGCTGTCAACCTCACCGACGGACTTGACGGGCTGGCGACGGGTTCAATGATACTGGTGATGGCAGCCTATCTGCTGATTGCGTTCACCATGTTCCGGCATCCTATTACGCAGCACCACAGGTTCTATCAGTTCTCCGGCCAGCCGGCGCTCGATATCACGATAATCGCCGGTGCGGTGATGGGAGCATGTATCGGGTTCCTCTGGTGGAACGCCGCTCCGGCCCATATATTCATGGGAGATACCGGTTCACTGGCTCTTGGCGGTGTCATGGCCGCGACCGCCATTATTACCAGGACCGAGCTTTTACTCATCATCCTCGGCGGCCTTTTCGTGATAGAGACACTCTCGGTGATCATCCAGGTCGGAGTCTTCAAGCTGACCGGCGGCAAGAGGGTTTTCAGGATGGCGCCTATCCATCACCATTTTGAGCTCATGGGGTGGTCGGAGTTCACGGTGATGATCAGGCTATGGATCGTCTGCGGGTTCTGTGTCGGTGTAGGGTTTGCTCTGTTCTACATTGATTTCGTCACGAGGGTACCTTCATGAGAGAGTGGTCGGACAAAAGAGTACTTGTTGTCGGGCTGGGCGAGAGCGGTTACGCAGCGGCAAAAGCCCTGCTGGAGCTCGGAGCGACCGTCTCAGTGGCCGACAGCTCGGAGGAACCATCGTGCTCGGTAAGGGTGGATGAACTAAAGGCGGGCGGCGCCGCCGTGCAGCTGGGGGTATCAGTGCCCGATGAAATCGAGGGCTACGATGTGCTGGTAGCAAGTCCGGGTGTGCCGAACGGCGCTGAAGTGCTCGAGGAGGCGCGCCACGCCGGTGTAAAGGTGATAAGCGAGCTCGAGCTCGGCTACGGCCTGATTCCGAACAGTATGGTGGCGGTGACCGGTACGAACGGGAAGACGACGACAACGAGACTGATCTCAAGGATTCTCGACAGGCCCGGGCGGCGGGCTCTGGAGTGTGGGAACATAGGCAACCCGCTGGTGGGCGTGTACGGCAGAACGGAGCCGGAGGACATACTGGTCGTAGAGGTATCGAGCTTCCAGCTGCAGAACATCGAGAGCTTTCGAGCCAGGGTCGCGGTTGCGCTGAATATCGCGCCCGACCACTTCGACTGGCACAGGGATTTCGAGGAGTACCGGAGTGCCAAGATGCGCCTGGTCGAGAACCAGGAGCCGGGTGATTTCTTGATCTATAACGTCGAGGACGAGTTCTGCAGGGACCTCGCAAGGCAAACGGCTGGTAAGGCGATCGGGTTCGGCATTAAGGAGACGCCCTCAAGCGGCCTATGGTTGGAGGACGGGTGGGTAGTCTTCGGAGGGCCACTCGGTGCCGGTCACCGGCTGATGCCCGTGGACGGAATAAAACTGAACGGGATGCACAATACAATGAACGTCATGGCAGCGGCCGGAGCGGCACTTGTTCTGGGTGACAGGGCGGAGTCGATACGGACGACGGTCAGCTCATTCGAAGGCCTAGAGCACAGGATCGAGTTCGTAAAGAGCTTCATGGACGTTTCCTTCTATAACGATTCCAAGGCGACAAACCCTCACGCGGCGTTGAGTGCCGTCAGGTCTTTCGATGGACCAATGGTCGTGATAATGGGAGGCAGGAACAAGGGCCTTTTGTTCGATGAGCTTGCCTCCGAGTTATGCAGGAGGTTTGATACCGGACAGCTCAAGGGTGTGGTGCTGCTCGGAGAGTGCGCGCCTGAGATGCAGAAGACCATTGGCGATACCTGTGAACCGGCCGCGCGAGAACTCGTTGTGATCGCAGAGGATATGGATGGTTCGGTTCGAAAGGCGTTCCTGTTGAGCAACGGCGGGGGAGTGGTGCTATTCTCACCTGCCTGTGCATCCTTCGACATGTTCGATGACTACGGTCACCGGGGCCGTGCATTCAAGGATTCCGCGAACAGGCTCGAGGAGAAATGATATCTTTGGGTACCGCACAGGGAGCGTTGAGAAACGAGAGGGTGGGCATGCCGGTGAGCAGGCCTCGCGCAGGCCGGAGGGATACAGGCAGAGCCCGCGTGCGTACAGGCAGGGCGAGAAAGGCAGCGCGCGCAAAGGCTCCCACCAGGGGAACGGCAGCAAGGAGAAGGGCTGCCGCAAGGAACGAGGCCGCATACTTCGTCCTCATACCCACAGTGGCGCTCCTCATGCTGGGTCTGGTCATGGTGTTCTCCGCCGGCTCCGTTGCGGGGATGAGACAGAGCGGCAGTGGTTACCGTTTCTTTATCCAGCAGGGAGTATGGGCCCTCCTGGGGCTCGCGTTGATGGTCGTATTCGCCAAGATCGATTATCACAAGCTGGGCAAAGTATCGTGGGTCGGGGTACTGATCTCTATCGGCCTTCTCGTCTTTGTCTTGTTTACCGGAAGAGCGGCCGGCGGCGCTCGACGCTGGCTCATGATAGGCCCGTTCAACCTGCAGCCCACGGAGATAGCAAAATTCACCATGATCGTCTTTGCGTCGTATGCGATGGCCATGAAAGGGGAGAAGGTGAAGCAGTTCATGCACCTTCTTGTTCCCGTGCTGCTGCTCGTCTGCCTTGAGGCGGCATTGATACTGATGCAGCCGGACCTCGGGAGCGCCCTGGTCCTGTGCTTCTCGATCGGGCTCGTGTTGATACTCTCGAGGGCGAAGGCAGGTCACCTTGTCGCGATCGGAGCCGCAGGAGGCGTGGGAGCCCTTTGCTTAATGCTGTCGG
>JAENXM010000259.1 GCA_016649525.1 Actinomycetota bacterium | reverse complement strand
TTCGATCCCAGACCTCCTCTAGCAGTTCGTGCACTTCGTGCTCCCCGGCAAACCGGGCAAAGCCGTCTATGAGCTTGATAAACTCGTCTATCTTCTTTATCGCCCTCGATGAAAGGCCGGGTATCTCCCCGGCATCCTTCAATGCGTCGAAGAACAAGACGCCGTTTGTCCGTGCGTACTCCTCGACAGCCTTGACGGTCGTCTTTCCTATCCCCCTCGGCGGGACGTTTATGATGCGCCTGAGGCTCACCTCGTCCCTCGGGTTCGCTATCAAGCGCAGGTAAGCGACGATGTCCTTGATCTCTGCGCGCTCGTAGAAACGGGTGCCCCCGAAGATGCGGTACGGTATCTCCCTCCGTATAAGCATCTCCTCGATGACCCTCGACTGCGCGTGCGTGCGATAGAAAACGGCCGCCTCGTCAAACCGCCTTCCCTCGCCCTCGGCCATCGCCCCTATCTCGTGGCAGACTAGTGCCGACTCGCCGTGCTCGTCCGAGGCCATGTAGTATAGGACCTTCCCCCCCGGCGGGTTCTGCGTCCAGAGCGTCTTCTCCTTGCGACCGCGGTTGTTCTTCACGACACCCCCTGCCGCAGACAGTATGTTCTGCGTTGAGCGGTAGTTCTGCTCCAGCTTGACCACCCGCGCGTCGGGGTAATCCTTCTCGAACTCGAGGATGTTCCGGATGTCAGCACCGCGCCAGGAGTATATCCCCTGGTCGTCGTCTCCGACCACGCACAGGTTACGGTGCTCCTCGGCGAGCATGCGTACCAGCCTGTACTGCACGATGTTGGTGTCCTGGTACTCGTCGACCAGCACGTGCCTGTAGCGTTCCCGGTACTCATCGAGCACCTTCGGGTAAAGCTCGAACAGGTTTACGGCCACGAGCAGGAGGTCGTCGAAGTCGAGCGCGTCGTTCCCGCGGAGCATCTCCTGGTACCGCCGGTAGACCTGGGCCGCCACCTCCTCGAAGAGGCTGTCCACCCCCTGGTAGAACGACTCCTCGTCGACCATCTCGTTCTTCGCCCTGCTTATTTCGGACTTCAACGCGCGTGGATGGTACATCCTCCTGTCGAGGCCCAGTTCCTCGAGACTCCGGGTAATGAGCCTCACGGAGTCCATCTCGTCGAAGATCGAGAAGCCCGAGGAGTATCCGAGAGGCGTTATCTCCCGGCGAAGGATCCGCGCGCAGGCGGAGTGGAAGGTCCCGACCATCATGTCGCGGGACGAGACGCCGACAAGGCGGTGGATCCTCTCCTTCATCTCGTTCGCCGCTTTGTTCGTGAATGTGATCGCGATGATGTTGAACGGGCTCGCCTGGTGCTCGTGGATCAAGTGGGCGACACGGTACGTGAGCACCCTTGTCTTTCCGCTGCCCGCGCCCGCGATCACAAGGAGAGGGCCGCCGCTGTACACCACGGCCTCTCGCTGGGCCGGGTTCAGGTCGTCGAGATAGGAATGGCCCGCGGCTTTATCAGTCATACGGTTATTCTAGCGGAGCCGGGGACACAGAAGTGCTTATTCCCACTCGATGGTGCTGGGGGGCTTGCTCGAGATGTCGTAAGCGACCCTGTTCACGCCGTCGACCTCGTTTATTATGCGGCTCGATATCCTCTCGAGGACCTCGTGGGGAAGCCTCGCCCAGTCCGCGGTCATGGCGTCCTCGCTGGTGACCGCGCGAAGTACTATTGGGTAAGCGTAGGTCCTGCCGTCGCCCATGACACCGACGGACCTGATGCAGGGGAGGATCGCGAACGACTGCCAGAGCTCCCTGTAGAGCTTCGCCCTCTTGATCTCCTCTATAACGATCGCGTCGGCCTTTTGCAGGATCTCCAGGCGCTCCCTGGTCACCTCGCCTATTATGCGGACCGCGAGCCCGGGGCCCGGGAACGGCTGGCGCCAGACTATCTCCTCGGGGAGCCCCAGCTCCTCCCCGACCGCCCGTACCTCGTCCTTGAAGAGCGCCCGCAAGGGCTCGATAAGCTCGAACTGCATGTCCTCGGGAAGCCCGCCGACGTTGTGGTGGGACTTGATCCGCGCCGCGTCCCTGGTACCGCTCTCGATTATGTCGGGATAGAGCGTCCCCTGGACCAGGAACTTGGCGTCCTCGAACTGCGTGGCGACCTCCTCGAAGACCCTTATGAACTCCTCCCCAATGGTCTTGCGTTTGACCTCGGGGTCGATCACTCCCTCGAGCCTTGCTAGGAACCTGTCGGCCGCATCGACGTGTACGAGGTTCATCTCGAAGTGCTTGCCGAAGGTCTCGACGACCTCCTCCGCCTCGCCCGCGCGGAGGAGCCCCGTGTCAACGAAGACACAGGTGAGCTGGTCGCCGACCGCCTTGTGCACGAGCACCGCCGCGGTGGAGGAGTCGACACCCCCTGATAGGCCGCATATTATCTTCTCGCCGCCCACCCGCCCGCGTATCTCCTCGACCGCCTCCTCGATTATCGACGACATCGTCCAGGTCGGAAGGATGTCGCAGGCGCGGTAGAGGAAATTTTTCAATATGTCCATGCCGAGCGGCGTGTGAATCACTTCGGGGTGGAACTGGACACCATAGAGGCCGGTCTCGGAGGACTCCATAGCCGCTACCGGCGATGAAGCGGTTTTCGCCGTTACCATGAAACCGGCCGGAGCCGCCGTGACGCTGTCGCCGTGGCTCATCCAGACCGTCTGCTTCAGCGGCAGGTCCGTGAAAAGGACTCCCTCCTCCATGACATCGAGGGTGGTCTTCCCGTACTCGCGGGCGCCGGTCTTCTCGACCTTTCCCCCGAGCTCGTCAGCCATAAGCTGCATGCCG
>JAENXM010000320.1 GCA_016649525.1 Actinomycetota bacterium | reverse complement strand
GTTACCTACATGACCAAGTTCGGCCCGGTCTACGAGCCCGACTTCACGATGGGCCCCGGGTCCCGCAAGACCATCCGGGTGAACGACTCTATCGCGGATGAGGATACGTCCATAATGGTCGACAGCGATAACGAGGTCATCGCCGAGCGCGCCATGTACTGGGATAACGGCACGGGCAAGGCGGGCCACGACACGGTCGGCGTGCCGGCGCCGGCGACGAACGTTTACCTCGGGGAGGGCTCGACCGCCTGGGGATTCGAGACGTTCCTCTGCGTCCAGAACCCGAGCAGCCAGGACGCCGTTGTCTCCGTCACGTACATGACACCCAACGGCCCGGTCAACACGCCGAACCGGGTGGTGGGGGCGAACAGCAGGCTGACCGTTGACGTCAACAACGAATGCCCGGACGTGGATGCCTCCATCAAGGTCCAGTCGGCGACCCCGATCATGGCGGAGAGGGCGATGTACTGGCAGAACAGGGGCGGCGGCCACGTGTCGATAGGCTGGAACCAGTAGCCTGGATAAACAGGTTTAGGCCGGGCTCTCATTTATTTAGGCCGGGCTCTCAGCCCGGTTCTTCTCCCCGGCTAAAACCTTTAGGCGGGCCTCTCAGGCCCGCGAATCCCGGCCTAAGAGGCCGGGCTAAAGACTAAAACCTTTAGGCGGGCCTCTCAGGCCCGCGAATCCCGGCCTAAGAGGCCGGGCTAAAGACGGTGGAGAGGCCGGGCTAAAGACCGGGAGTAATCAGTTCACATCTCTTTGGCGTACGCGCCGTAGTCGGTGTTCGTCTTCAGGTTGTTGCTGACGATGTATCTCTGGAGGTTTTCGAGAAGGCTCTGGGCCGCGCTGCTGCTCGCCTGGGAGCTGTAACCCTTTTCGCCGAGGGCCGAGATCCTGTCGGCTATCTCGTTCGCCCTGTCCTCCCAGGCCAGGTCAACGACCGAGCGGGAGAACTTCAGTATGTCGTCTATCTCCGCGGCCCTTGCCGAGCAGTAGTTCTCGAGCAGTCCCTTGATATTCTGCGCCTCTTCGTCGGGCGCAGGGAGCAGCTTTGACTCGCCCGCGGCGCTCGCGTACGTGTCTCTCAGGAACTCCCCGCTGCGGATGGTGCTACGCCAGTATGCCGCGTCGTCGTATATCACGTCGGAGTTCTCGGGCGGCTGGACGAGGGCGACGTAGTCGGATGATACGTACCCTGAGATCCTGCGTAGCTCTCCAACGATCAGGTCCGTGCGGTCTACGAAGCTCTGCTTCTCGACCCTTGCAGCGTCCGCCTGCTTCTTCGCGTTTTCGCCGTCCCTCTGCGCGAGCCCTAACGGAAGAGAGATGACGACGGCGGGCACTACGACGATGGTGACCGCGAAGAGGACGGCGTTTAGAACCGAGTGTGTCTCGTGACCCTTGCTGCGCATGTACCGCCTGATCCGCTTCACCGGCATCACCCTGATTTCCTCCACGGTGTTATTGTTTCGTGAACTAATTCTCATAAAGTGCCGCGAGTACCTTCTACCGGACTCCGGGCGTGAAGAAGGGCTCATCTGTCCGGCTCGATGAGCCCCTATGGGTTCTGCATTTATTCTTGCCCTGCGATCCTGTGCTTTACGGGTTCAACGGCTACAGACCGGGGGTTACGGTCCCGCCGCTCGTTACCTCCTTGGCGTTCTGCGCTTCCGGGGGCAGGGTGATCTCGACGGGCTGGTTGAATTCCGAAAGATTTATCTTCTCTTCCATCTTCAACGCCCCGACAGTGGGCACGTTCGGCATGTTGAGGCTCATCGCCATACCCAGGACGTACATGGTGGACTTCTCGATCTTGAAGACCGCGCTCATCTGCATGCCCTCGAGCATCTCCTGGGCCATCTTCTTCTCCTCCGCGGAGAGGCCCTCGGTTCCCTTCTCCATGCCCATCAGTTCCTTTATGTAATCCGCGCTAAGGTCGAAGGCGATCTTGTAGTACTGGCTGTCCTCTGTGAGAATCCTGGTGTTATCGGCGGCATCGCCCAGCTTCGATATGTCAGACGGCGAGGCTAGTCTGGAGAAGTC